>JAJDTQ010000050.1 GCA_022827045.1 Candidatus Binatia bacterium | reverse complement strand
GAGGCTGTGACGCTGGACGCCGGGCGGCACCGGCTGACGCTCGAGGGGAGCCACACCCGGACCCTTGAGTCGGGGGCGACACTGACGCCATCTGTTGAGGTCGGCATGCGGAACGACGTCGGCGACGGGGAGACCGGCAGCGGCATCGAGGCAGGGGGCGGCGTGCGCTTTGCCGACGAGGCGACGGGCATCACCGTCGAGGGCCGGGCGCGGACGCTTCTCAACCACGGCGGCGGCTCCGAGGAATGGGGTGTGAGCGGCCTGGTGCGTCTCGATCCGGGTTCCGCGGGCCGGGGTCTGGCACTCAGCGTGCGTCCCGCGTGGGGTCCGACGGCGAGCGGCGTCGAGCGTCTGTGGCAGGCTGGCGTTGTCCCGGGAGCGACCCGGGAGAGCGGACGGCTGGAGGCGCGCCTGGGCTACGGCATGGCGTTGCTGGACGGTCACGCCACCGGGACGCCGGAGATGGCTCTGGGGCTCTCGGAGGCCGGCCGCGACTGGCGTCTGGGTTGGACCCTGGGACTTGCCCGGACGGAGCGGGCCTCATTCCACTTCAGTCTGGAGGCGACGCGGCGGGAGCCCGCGAACGGCGATGCAACGCCGGAGAACCGGGTCGGGGTTACCGTTTCCATGCGCTGGTAGGCCCGTTTCCGGCAAGGGCCCGGCATGGCGGCGGCTCACGCGCGTCGGCAGCTGAGCGGCAGGGACCGGCGGCCGCGCAACACGATGCCGTTGCGATACGTCGGGCGCCCGCCGAGCAGGTCGATCCGCGCGAAGCGCTCCAGCAGCATCTCGAACGCGATCCTTCCCTCCAGGCGCGCAAGCGGCGCGCCGAGGCAGTGGTGGATGCCGCGCCCGAGCGAGAGGTGGGGACAGCTCGCGCGGCCGACATCGAGCCGGTCGGGCTCCTCGAAGACATCCGGGTCCCGGTTGGCGGCGCCGACCAGGACAGCGACGTTGTCGCGCGCGCGGCCGCCCGGAGATCTTCAACACAGACTAGGGCAGCCAGTTCACCCAAGTTTCAAACCCGCCTGTCATCGAGCGCGGACATCCGCTCTTGCAAGGCGTCCAGTGGCGGCATCGCCGGCACTTGCCGCAGGCTTCCAGGTCACAGCACACGCCACCAGGGTACGGCCAGGATACGGTCGGCAAGCCATTGGGTCTGGCGGCCGCCGTGGAGCAACAGGCCGCCGCCAAACCGTTCCGGATACTCGTCCGCAAAGGTCCGCAGGCCGCGCGCGTCGGCGAGGGTGGGGACGGCGGCTGACTTGACCTCTATCGGCAACAACCGGTCACCGGACTCGATCACGAAATCCACCTCCCGGTCGGTGGAGGTGCGCCAGAAGAGTATCTCCGGGGCCGGAACCTGGCCGTCACGCCACACCAGGAGATCCAGCAGCACCACGTTCTCGAGATACTCGCCGGAAGGTTGTCCGCCGCCGTTCAGCCACAGGGCGAGCGCGGGGTCGCTCCAGTAGAGTTTCGGGCTCTTGATCAGCCGTTTCGTGCGATTCACGGCGAAGGGAGCCAACCGCACGATCTGAAAGGACGTTTCCAGCAGGTCGATGTATCGCTGGACGGTTGCCCGCGGAATGCGGGTGTCACGCCCGATCTCCGCCTGGTTCAACAGACCGCCGAGCCGAAGGCTTGCGGCGCGCACGAGCCGCCGAAAGTCCACCAGGTTGTGGATGGCGGCGAGCTGCTGAAGGTCGCGTTCCAGATAGGTGCGCATGTACCCATCGAACCACAACGACCGGGAGTCGCCGTCGAGCCCCATGGCCGCTGGATAGCCGCCGGCGCGGACATCGTCGCGCCAGTCGCACGGGACCGCGTCGCGGGAATGCAGCAGCTCGAACCATTCGGCCGCGGGCGTCGCCAGAAGTTCCGTCCAGATTCCCGGCGTTCCGAGTCCCCGGCGTTCGCCCCGGGTCAGCGGCCAGAGGTTCACGTAGATCGCGCGACCGGCGAGGGTCTCCGAGATGCGCTGCATCAGCAGCAGGTTCGCTGATCCGGTCAGGACGAAACGGCCGTGGTGTCTGGGCCGATCCTCGTCCACCGCTCGCTTGACGGCGAGCAACAGGTCCGGCTCCCGCTGTACCTCGTCGAGCGTCAACCGGGGCGCGCTCCGCACCAGCTCGGGAGCGGCCATTCGCGCCCGCTCGCGAATGTCCAGATCGTCGAGGGTCAGGTAGAGGCGGTCTTCGAGACACGGTTCCGCTTGAACCAGCGTGCTCTTGCCGGTCTGCCTTGCCCCCATGAGCACGACGACGGGAGAGGCTTGCAGCGCGCGTTCCAGCAACCGCGAAGCGAATCGAGGCAGATAGTACGAATCGCTTGCCATGCGGGCGATTTTAGCTCAGAACATGAGCGATTTACAAGCAGAGAGGATCACGGGAAATCTCTCCGCAAAGATCCGGGTGGAGCAGGGTAGTCGTGCGGTTTGAAATCTCGCGTTCCTTCTCGTAGGTTCGCTGGGGACCCCTGACTTGGCGCATCCGTTCGTCATCACGGGGATGGGATTGGCGGCGGTCCGGCGTTCGGTGCACCCCGGGCGCGGGGCGTCACGCCCGTTGACGGCGGGTGCGCTACGAATACCACACATACCGAGGGAACCATGGCAAACATCGAACTGACGCTGGCGTGTGAGGACTACGACCGCACCCGGGCCCTCAAGGACGGGCTGGTGAAGCCCGAGGGCATCGATCTCAACTACGTGGCGCTGCCCGTGGAGGAGATCTTCTGGCGCATGCTCCATTTTCAGGAGTTCGATGCCGCCGAGATGTCGATGGGGGCTTACCACGTGGACGCGTCCCGCGGCCACCAGCCGTTCATCGCCATCCCGGTGTTCCCCTCCCGCATGTTCCGGCACCGCTGCATCTTCGTGAACGCGGCTTCGGGGATCAGCAAGCCCGAGGACCTCAAGGGCCGGCGCGTGGGCGTGCCCGAGTACACCATGACCGCGTCGGTGTGGGTGCGCGGCATGCTGCAGCACGACTTCGGCGTGGAGGCCAGGGACGTCCACTGGATCCAGGGCGGCGTGGAGCAGCCCGGCCGCAAGGACCGCGTGCCGTTCGACGCCCCGGCCGGGGTCGAGATCGACACCGAGGAGGAGCGGACCCTCGACGACATGCTGGAGAAGGGCGATATCGACGCGCTGGTGTCGGCGCGCATGCCGTCCTGCTTCGTGCGCCGCGCCCCCGGCATCACGCGTCTCTTCGAGGACTGCCGCGCCGCCGAGATGGATTACTTCCGCCGCACCGGCCTGTTCCCCATCATGCACTGCATCGTGGTGCGCCGGGAGATCTACGAAGCACACCCGTGGGTGACCCAGAACCTCTACAAGGCGTTCTGCCAGGCCAAGGACCTGTGCGTGTCGCAGATCTACGACACCAACGTGCTGCGCACGCACCAGCTCTGGTACCTGTTCGAGTACGAGGAGACGGTGGAACTCATGGGCGAGGACTACTGGCCCTACGGTTTCGAGAGCAACCGCAAGACCCTGGAGACCTTCCACTCCTACCTGCTGGAGCAGGGAGTCATCAAGAACCCCGTGGATGTCGAGAGTCTGTACGCGGACAACACCCGGGAGGCGTTCAAGATCTGACCGGCGGGCTTCGGGCGCCCTCACCCCCACCCTCTCCCAGAGGGAGAGGGCTAATTTGACACCCTCTCCCTCTGGGAGAGGGTGGCCGAAGGCCGGGTGAGGGCATGCGTCACTGGAACGGTACGCCGTAGGAAGGGCGGACGCGGAAGTAGTCGCTGACGTACTCGTTGGCGGGGCGGCGCATCAGGCTCTCGGCCGTCCCCACCTGTTCCAGGCGTCCCTCGTGCATGAGCGCGATACGGTCCGCCAGCTCCAGGGCATCCTCCAGGTTGTGGGTGACCAGGATCGTCGTGAGACGCTGTTCCTTGTGGAACGCGCGGATCTCGGTCCGCACCCGGCGGCGGTTGGGCGGGTCCAGGTTGCTGAGGGGCTCGTCCATCAGCATGATCTGCGGATAGGTGGTCATGGCGCGGGCTAGCGCCACCCGTTGCTGTTGTCCGGCGGACAGTTCCGGGGGCTTGCGCTCGAACAGCCGCTCCTCGATGTTGAGGGCCTTGGCCAGCGGCCGGATCAACTCGCGGATGGCTCCCACGGACCATTTCCGGATGCGCAGGGGAAGCGTCAGGTTGGCGTATTTGCGGTCGTCGAAGACACGCATATGCGGCCACAGCGCATAGCTCTGGAAAATGAGCTGCACGTCTCTTCGCCCGGGCGGCACGTCGTTCACCGGCACCCCGCCGATGAGGACCTCGCCCGTGTCCGGGGTCTCGAGGCCGGCGATGATGCGTAGCAGCGTGGTCTTGCCGCAGCCGCTTTCGCCGATGATGACCAGGAACTCCCCTTGCTCCACCTCGAGGCTGAAGTCATCCACGGCCGTCACCGAACCGAAACGCTTGCCGATATTGCGCAACACCAGATTCTTCACGCGGCCATGGTACGGCAACGATCAGGGCAATACAATGCCGTCCCGGACTCGTCATTCCGGCGAAAAACCTGCCCCGTACTTGATACGGGGCCGGAATCCAGGATGGGAGGCGCGGGGTCTTATGCGCGGGAGGCTGAGACAAGAACCATGGGCAAGGACCAAGAGACGATCCAGCACCTGATCCGCGCCAGCATGGGCGAGGTCAAGTCCGACCTCGTGGTCACCGGCGGGCGGCTGATCAACGTCTACAGCGGCGAGGTGCTGGACGGCATGGAAATGGCCGTGAGCTCGGGAAGGATCTGTTACGTGGGACCCAACGCCGAGCACACCCGTGGCGAGGAGACTCGGATCATCGACGCCCGCGACCGCTGGGTGGCGCCCGGTTTCATCGACGCACACACTCACATCGCCCACTTCTGCCGTCCCTTCGAGTTGCTGCAGGCCTACGTGCCCCATGGCACCACCGCGCTCATGGCCTCCTGCGACGAGCACACCGTGGCGTTCGGCCTGACCGGCATGCGGCTCTTCCTGGACGAGGTCGCCTCCCACCCGTTGCGCGTCTACACCCTGATCTCCATGGCCGCGCCGCAGGATCCGTTGTTGTGCCGCACCGAATCCATGTCGGACACGGAGGTGGCCGAGATCCTGCGGGATCCACGGGTGCTGGGGCTCGGCGAGGTGGTCTCATGGCTCCGTTTGGTGCAGGCAGACCCTGATCTCCTGGCGCGCATCGGCATGACCCTGAACGAGGGCAAGATCGTTCACGGCCACACCGCCGGCGCCCGGGACCGCCGCCTCAACGCCATCGCCGCCGCTTCCGTGTCCTCGTGCCACGAGCCCATCAACGGCGAGGACGCCCTGGCGCGCCTGCGACTCGGCTACTGGACCATGCTGCGCGAGGGTTCGTTCCGGCAGGATCTGGAAGCCACCCTCAAGCCGTTGCTGGCCGCCGACGTCGACACCGGCCGGTTGATCCTGGTCACCGACGGAATGGCCCCCGACGACGTGGCCGCGCACGGCCACATGGACCACGTGATCCGCCGCGCCGTGGAGTGCGGTTTGAGTCCCGTGCGCGCCATCCAGGCAGCTACGCTTCACCCGGCTACCTACTCCGGCCTCGACCAGGACATCGGCGGCCTGGCGCCCGGCCGGTTCGCCGATTTCGTGCTGCTGGACGACCTCGAAACCGTGCGGGTAGGGGCCACGTTCATCGGCGGCGAGTTGGTGGCCGAGGACGGCGAGTCCAAGGTAGATGCCGTTCCCCCGCCTTTTCCGGGCGGCATGGGACTCAAGACAGCTTTCCGCCTGCCCGTGACGGCCGACGACATGAGAATCGGCTGCGAGGCTCCCCACGCACGGGTGCGGGTGATGGATCTGGTCAACCAGACCATTACCCGGGAGCGGACGGTGGAGGTGGCTTGTGCCGGCGGGGTCATCTCGGCGGACGTCGACAACGACCTTCTCAAGGTCGCCGTGTTCGACCGCCAGGAGGGCCTCAGCCCGGCCTTCGGCTTCATTCGAGGCCTCGGAACCGACATTGGCGCCGTCGGGACCACCGTCAACCTCGACGAGTACACGCTCCTGGTGGCGGGCACCAGCGACTACGACATGGCCTACTGCGCCAACCTGTTGCTCGAAGCCGGCGGTGGCGTCGCGCTGGTGGACAAGGGGCGGATTCTCCAGAAAATCCCGTTCCCCATCGGCGGCCTCTTCTCCCTGGAACCTTGGCGCGACGTGGGCCGCGAACTGGCCGCGGTACAGCAGACCCTGAGAGGGCGCGGCGCGGCTTTCGCCAAGCCCCTCTACGCGCTCTGCTTCCTTACGTTCGTCACCCTCCCCGAGCTACGCATCACCGGCCGGGGTCTTGTCCGCGCCAAGGAACGCGAGATTGTTTCGCTCCTCGCGGACTGACAATCACCTGGACAACTCAAGGGTTCCCCGAACGCCGGCGAAAAACCCTATGCCGGTGGTGTGATAGCCGGGCACCTCCTCATAGTCCGTGTCGAACAGGTTGTCGATCCGCCCGAAGATCTCGATTCGTTCCGTTACCTTGTAGGCTGCCGCCAGGTTGACCAGCGTGAAGTCGTCCAGCATCACGGGATTGGCCTTGCGGTTGAGCTGTTCGCCGTTGTAGTCGATGCCGAGGTCGACGGCGGCCCTGCCGTCCATGAAGGCGTAGCCGAGGTTGAGACTGGCCGCGTGCTCGGCCCGGCGCGGCAGCAGCCCGCCGTCAGGGTCCTTGGCGTCGGTGTAGGTGTACTGGGCCGACAGGTTCATTCCCCTCGCCGGGCGTGCCCTCAGGGTGAACTCCAGGCCGCTGATCCTCGATGTCCCGTCCAGGTTGTCGTAGAAGTCGTCGTCGCCGGTCTCGGGGTTTTGCCAGTCGTAGGGGGTGCCGGCGTCGTTCCAGTAGATCAGGTTCGTCGGGCGGTTATCGAACCAGGTCATGTCCAGGGAGAGCCGGCCTTCGAGCAGGGTTTGCTCGATGCCGATGTCCCAACCCTTGCTCTCCTCGGGTTCCACGTCGGGATTCGGGCCCACACGGCCGAACTGCTGGAACAGATGCGACAGGGTGGGGTTCTTGACCCCGGTGCCGTAGCTGCCGTGGAACCGTGTTCCGCTCCCGTCCAGCACGTAGGCGGCCGTGACTCGGAACGTCGTCGTGTCATCGAAGCGTTCGTTGTCGTCGTGACGGACGCTGCTCGAGAGGAAGAGTCGGTCCGAGAACCCGATTTGATATTCGGCGGAATAGCCGTGGCTCGCGACATCGGAGGACGCCCCGCCCGAGGTCTGGGAGTTCGTTTCCCGCTCGGCGACGAAGGTCACGGCATGTGTCGCGTCGGCCACCGCGGGCGTCTCGAAAAAGTAGTTGGTTTCATAGTCAAGGCGTGACTTCCTGCCGTCGTATTCGCTGGTTCCCCACCGGCTGACCACCGTCCGCCTCTTCCGGTGCATGGCGGCGCCGAGGGCATGCCGCCAGTCCCCGCCCAGCAGGCTGTACTTCAAACGGGTCCGCCCCATGGCATGGTCCGAGTCGGTGCGGTCGTCGTTGTCTCTCGGCACGTTGTCGGTTTCCACGTTTCCCTTGACGTAGCGGCCAAACAACCGGAACTCGAGATTCTCGCCTGGCCGCAGGCCGAGCTTCGCGCTGTAGGTCTGATTCCGGTACCCGTCCTTCTCGTTTCCGGCGGCGATGGATATCCCGGAGGTCCTGAAGCCAGCCGCGTTCAGGGAGAAATCGTGGCCGTCGCCGCCGCCTCGAATTCCCGCCGACACGTTGCCCGTTCCGAACGAGCCGCCCTCCGCGCTCAGACTTGCGGTCGCCGGCCCGCGCCCCTTCTTGGTGACGATGTTGACGACTCCGCCGATGGCGTCGCTGCCGTAGACGCCGCTCTGCGGCCCCCGCAGCACCTCGATGCGCTCGATGTCGTCGGCCAGCAGATCGGCGAAGTTGAAGATGGCGCCGCTGCTGCTCGGGTCGTTGACCTTCACGCCGTCGATGATGACCAGGGTGTGTCCGTGCTCGGCGCCGCGCAGGCGTACCGCGGTGAGCGTGCCCGCCGTGCCGGAACGGTGCACCGCGACTCCCGGCACCTCCCGCAGCAGGTCGGACACGACCCGTACCTGCTTGCGCTCGATCTCTTCCGCGGTGATGACCGTGACCGAGCTGCCGACGGCCTTGGCCTGCAGTGGCACGCGGCTCGCCGAAACCACGATCTCGGGGAGTTGTTCGACGTTCTCGTCGGTGGCCGCGGCCTCCGGCGGTTGGCCCGGGGACGTCTGGGCCGCGCCCGGTTGCACGGTGAAGAGGATGAGAAGGGTGATGACACCCGCGATCGGAAACTTCATGGCAATCTTCCTTTCCCGCGAAGGCGGATTGTTGTGGAAGACGGACAGGTCTCCTGGCTGGGGCTTTCTGGCAGTCCGTGGCGGCTGCCGGCCTACTCGCCGCGCCTTCCCACCCGCTCACGGGCAGTGGCTGGTGTCCTGTTCTACAAACAGGACAGGGTGCGGCTTTCGTAACCGTTACAGTTGCGGGGCAGCAGGGGATTCGCACCCCTTTCCCTGGCGTCCGTCTTCAGGCCATTGACGTTGATGGTTCAGAAACGGTTGGCTAGCGTGAGTCCTCCTTCAGTCTGAACGCCACCGGGACGCGGACCCAGCTCGATTCCGCATCGGCGCCCCGGCGCGCGGGGTGGAACCTCCAGTGTTCCACCGCGTTCACGGCGGCGGAGTCGAGAATGTCGAAGCCGGACGTGCGGTCCACGATGACCCGGCCGGGCGCGCCCTCGGCGTTTACCAGCACCTTGAGGACGGTGGTACCCTCCCATCCGGCGCGGCGCGCCCTGCGGGGATACCGGGGCGTTACGGTTCGCGCATAACGGGCCGGGGTGAACCCGGGGGTCGCCCCCGCCTTTCGGACGGCGGATGCTTCCCGCGTCACGCCGCGGGCCAGCCGCGTTGACGTCGCCGCGCCGCCGCCGGTCTCGCCTCGCGTCTTCCGCGCGGGAGCGGGCGTCCCGGCCGCGTCGACGGTCTTTACGGGTTCTACGGCAGCCGGCGGTCCGGTATCCGCCAGTCGAGGTCCCCCCGGGTTTTGCATCACCGGCTTTGTCCGGACCGGCGAGGGTACCGCCGGTTTCGGCGCTACGCCTACCACCCTCGCGGCTTCGGGCCCGGATCGAGCCGTCACCGTCGGCCGCTTCGTCGCCGGAGTGGGTTTCGAGGCCAGGGCTACCGTCCCCGCGGCTCTCGGCCGGACCCGGGCTTTGGCCGGCGGTGGTTTGCCCGCCGACGTCCGGTTCTCAGTCTTGGCCTGGGGGGTCCCGACAGGACTCCGGGCCTTTTCTCCCGGTCCGGAGGCAATGGGAAGAGCCTCGGCCACGAGCCGTACTCGCAGAGGTCGAGGGGGGGTGTCCCCTGCGTTGCCGGCGCTCATGGGGAAGGGCACCCACAGGAGCACGCCGTGCAACAGGGTCGAACCCGCGAGGCAATACAGAAGGCGGCGCATTTCGTCCTCGGCAAGCCGCGGCCGGTCAGGGTCGTCGTGACCGGGCGGATGCGGGAACGAACGCGTCTACGGGGTGAATGTGAATGGCGAGACCTCCTCTCTCCTCGGAGAGCACGGTTGCTGTCGGCCCTCAGGTAGGTCTCCTGGCTTGTGGGCTGGCCGCTCGGGCCGCCTTGCCGCCTTCCCATTCCCGGTGGGGGAACAGTGGCACACTGGCAAGGGTTCCCACTTACAGTGGCGGGACCGCACCGGATTCCAACCGGTTTCCCTGTTATCCCGTGTGGGACCTGAAGGCCGGACGGCCGGAAGGGCCGCCCGTGGCGAATGTACTTAGCCGCGCGGAGAGACCTTGTCAAGGCGGCAAGGTCTCCCCGCGCGGGAGGTGCATCGGCTCAACTGGCCGACTTGATGTCCTCGATGTAGTCCTTGAAGCCGTCCTCCACGCTGTACTCGGGTTCCCAGCCGAGGACTTCCTTGGCCCGGGTGATGACCATGGGCTGCTTGGACGAGCGCGGCGGCTTGCCCGGAATGATCTCCACCTCCAGCTTCGGCAGCAAGCCCTGGACCATGTCCACCAGGTCGTCGAACTTGATGACCACCCCGGTGCCGATGTTGAAGGTGGTCTCCGCGGGGGCCGGAACGGTCGCCGCCAGCTCGATGGCCCGGCCCACGTCCTTGAAGTAGACGTACTCGAAGTCCCGGGTGGATTCCTGCGGGATGTTGGCCACGCCCTCCTTGATGCCGGCCTCTACCAGGCTTTGGAGCATCTCGCCGCCGGCGGAGCCGCCGGCGAAGTGGCCGAAGCCGAACACGTTGGCCAGCCGCAGCACGATGAGTTCGAAGCCGTAGAGCCGCTGGTAGGCCTCCACCATCAGCTCCTTGGCGACCTTGGAGTTGCCGTAGGCGTTGCCGTCGCCGCGGTAGAACCCCTCGCCGATGGGGTCGTCGCCTTCCATGCGGCGGTTGTAGACGCCCATGGTGCTGATCTGGATCAACCGCTTGACACCGGCGAGGCGCACCGCCTCGGCCACGTTGACGGTGCCCATGACGTTGATCTGAAGGCCGCTGTATACCGGGTTGGCCACCGCGCCACCGATGAGGCCGGCGGTGTGCAGCACGGTTTCCACCTTGTGCGTCTGCATGGCGTCGATGAGCGCCGGCAGGTCGCGGATGTCCCCCTTGATGACGGTGACGTCGGTCTTGCCCAGCTTCCTTTCCAGGAAGTCCATCCGGGGCGCCATGTCGAAAAACACGATCTTCTCGCCCCGTTGGAGGGCGCGTTGCGCGAAGGCGGTGCCCACCAGGCCGACGCCGGTAATCAAAGTACTCATTATGACTCCCTTCTCGATGATCTAGATGTCCAAGTTACGTGCAACAACCCCCGCGAAGTGTCAAGGCGCCGCGTCTCGCGGTCCGTGTCCATGCCCCGCGTCAGGCCGGCCCGCTCACGGCCACCACCCAGTCGTCCTCGACGCGGTGCACCGCGGCGCGCACGCCGTAAACCTCGGCCATCCGTTCCGGCGTCAGCGTATCCTCGGGAGGTCCGTCCGCGACGATGCGCCCGCCGGAGAGCCAGGCCAGGCGATCCGCGAAGCGCGCGGCCAGCGCGGCCTCGTGCAGCACCACCAGCGCGCAGTTGCCGGCGTCCGCGTATGCGCGGAGCAGGCGCATCACCTGGTACTGGTGGAGCGGGTCCAGCGCTTCCGTGGGCTCGTCGACGAGCAGGACCGGCGTTTCCGCGGCCATGGCCCGGGCTAGGTGGACGCGGGAGAGTTCCCCGCCGGAGAGGGTATCGCACCGGCGGTCGGCCAGGGCGTCCAGGTCGCAAGCGGAAAGCGTACGTTCCACCGCGGCCGCATCTTCGCCCCCGAGCCGTCCGGGTGAGGCGCCGTGGGCGAAGCGTCCCAAGGCCACGACGTCGCGCACCCGGACGGGCCACGCCAGCGGCCGCGACTGCGGGAGATAGGCGATGCGCCGGGCGCGTTCCGCCGCGGGCAGACGCGCCGGGTCGTCGCCGCCGACGGTGACGCTGCCGCCGTCGCGTTGCACCAGCCCCAGGACGGCCCGAAGCAGCACCGTCTTGCCAGCGCCGTTGGGCCCGAGCACGACGACCATTTCGCCTGGCGCTGCCTGCAACGACACGTCTTGCAGTACCGTGCGCCGCGCGAGGGTCACGTCGACTTCGTGGATCGACAACTCAGCCACTGGGTACCCGCCTCGCGGCGACGATCCAGATGAAGACCGGCGCTCCCAGCAGTGCCGCCACCACGCCGAGCTTGAGTTCCGTGTCGGTGGGGGCCACCCTCACGCCGATGTCCGCCAGCACGAGAATGAGCCCCGCGAGCAGAGCCGACGGCGCCAGCGTGCGCGCAGGGTCGTGGTTCACCAGCGGCCGCACCAGGTGGGGCGCAACGATGCCGACGAAGCCGATGGCCCCCGCAATGGCCACGGCGGCGCCGGTGGCCAGCCCCGCGCCCAACACCACGATCCGCCGGGTCCGGGGCAGGTCGAGCCCCACCCCCGCCGCCGCTTCCTCGCCCAGGGTCAGCGCCGAAAGGCCGCGCCGCCCGGCGGCGAGGATCGCCAGACCCGCCACGAGGAAGGGCGCGGTGGGCACGAGATCGGCAAAGCTCCGGTTGGCCACGGTGCCCAGCATCCAGTTGAGCATGTCGGACAGCGAGAACGGGTGCGGCGCCAGGTTCATCAGCAGGGCCGTCAGCGCCCCGGCGAAGCTCGACAGCCCGACCCCGACCAGGATCAGCGTAACCACCGAGCCAACGCGCGGGGCCGCCGCCGTCAGCAGGACCGTGGCGGCCAGGGCGCCCGCTATGGCCGCCATGGGCAGCGCCAGGGCGCCGGCGCTCGCAAGGCCGTAGTAGATGACGAAGGTGGCGCCGAGTGCGGCGGTGGCGGAAACGCCGAGAACGCCGGGTTCGGCCAGGGGGTTGCGGAGAAGACCCTGCAAGGCCGCGCCCGAGGCCCCCAGGGCCGCGCCCACCGCAAACGCCGCCACCGCCCGCGGCAAGCGGATCTCCCACACCACTACGCGGTCGCCGGCCGAGGCGCCACCCGCCAGCGCGGTCAGGACGCGTTCGACGCCCAGGGAAGTGGACCCCACCAGGCACGCGGCTCCCAGGGCCAGGAGGGTGGCGCCCGTCAGCGCCGTGAGCAGGCTGCGGTCGCTCACGGCGTTGCCTGGGGGAGCTTGTCGTGAAGGGCCGCCAGCGCTGCCACCGCGTCAGCCAGGAACCACGCCCCGCACGAGGTGGTGGCGCCGTCGATGACCGTAGCCGGGACCGACCGAGCGGTGCGCCGGACGACGGGGTGGCGGAACGAGGTCCAGGCGTCGTCGTGATTCGTACCCTCCCCGAAGGCAGCCTTGGCGATCAGATCGGGGTTCTCGTAGGCCAGGCGCTCGAGCGGAATCGGCCGCCACCCGGGCCGCGACTGGAAGTTGTCGAGGCCCGCGGCGGCGAACAGGTCGTCCACCAGGGTCCCGGGCCCGGCCGTGTAGCCGGCCGGCGTCATGTACAGCGCGCGGGTGCCGGGTGCATGGACCCGCGCCGCCCGGAGCCGCGCGTCCATCTCGGCGATCAACGTTTCGCCGCGTACCGGCGCGCCCAGCCCCCGGGCCGCGTACCGGACCACCGCCCGGGCGCCTTCGATGTCCTCGGCGAACCCGATCTGCAGCACCGGCACCCCGGCCCGCTCGAAGAACCCCCGTGCATTGGGTCCGCCGCCGTAGGAACGAACCACCAGATCCGGCTCCAGCGCAAGCACGTCCTCCGCGCGGGGGCGCACCGCCGGCAGCCCGGCAGCGGCCGCGCGCATGTAGGAGAACGCCGCGCGGGCGTCCGGCGACACCGCCGTGACGTCGCCGCGCTCGGCCAACCCGAGCACGAACTGGTCGGCGCAATAGTCCAGGCTCACGATGCGGCGGGCAGTGGAGCGAAGCGGCGGCGGCTCCGTGCACGCAGCCAGGAGAATGCATGCGGCCAGCGCCACCGTGACCGGCTTCGCCATCAAGGCCCAACTTCCGACCAGCCGTCGGATCTGAGACGGCCTCAACTCATTTCCTTCCCCAACTCCAGATTTTCTTCGGCCAGTGCCGAAAGGATGATTTCTGTAGGGCTGGAACCTACGCCGGGCAATGGCCGCCGTCAAGCCGGCCCAGATGCATTGACAGGTTGTCCTTCCCATCGCTGGGAGCTAGTGTCGCTCCCATGATTTCCTGGCATAATTTGCTTGTCTTTGGCTGCGTTGCTCTTCCTCGCGTGGTGCCCGCCACTGCTCGTCATCGCGCCTTGCCGACGACGAAAAATCCTGCGCAACTTATGCTAGGAAATCATGGGACGCGACACTAGACTCGCCGCACGATTTCACTTGGGAGAGGGACAGAAGCACATGATCATTTCAACCGAGCCACCAACGCGGCGAAGGTGATGCGTGTTCCAGGTCTCGCCCGTCTCTTGCGAATTCGACGCCGCTATCCGGCGTGCCATCGACGCCAAGACCAAGCCCTTGGGGGCTCTGGGAGCCCTGGAGACGGTCGCCGCGCAGATCGCCCGCATTCAGAACACCTTGACGCCCACGCTGCGTCGCTGCAGCCTCACTCTGTTCGCCGCTGACCACGGCATCGCGAAGGAGGGGGTTTCGGCCTATCCGCAGGCCGTGACTCGCCAGATGGTGGCCAATTTCCTCGGCGGCGGCGCTGCCGCCAACGTGTTCGCTCGCACCAACGGCGTCGAACTGCAGGTGGTGGACGCCGGGGTTGCCGGCGAACCCATGGAGGCCTCCGGGCTGATATCGAGGCGCATCGCGGCTGGCACTCGCAACTCCTCCGTGGAGCCGGCCATGACCGTGGAGCAGTGCGAGACGGCGCTGTGCACCGGCGAGACACTGGGCGCCGGCGTTGTCGCGGACGCCGCCGCCTTCGGCGAGATGGCCATCGGCAACACGTCCTCGGCCACGATGGTGGCGCACAAGATTACCGGCAGGGGGCTTGACTCGCTGGTGGGAAGGGGCGCCGGGCTCGACGACGCCGGTCTCGCGCGCAAGCACGAGATTTTGCAAGGTGCCGCCCGGCGTACCCCGGAGCGTCTCGACGCGCTGGACGCATTGCGGGAATACGGCGGCTTCGAGATGGTGATGATGGCCGGCGCCATGGTGGGCGCTGCCCGCGCCGGCGCCGTGGTGTTGGTGGACGGGTTCATTGCGAGTGTGGCTGCGTTGGCCGCGGTGCAAATGGCTCCGGCGTTGCGCGACTACCTCGTCTTCGCCCACCGGTCCGCCGAGCACGGCCACGGCGCGGTGCTGGCGGCCCTGGACGCGCGCCCGCTGCTGGACCTCGAGCTTCGGCTGGGCGAGGGCACCGGAGCGCTTCTGGCATGGCCGGTCATGCGGTGCGCGGCGGCCATGCTTTCGGAGATGGCGAGCTTCGAGAGCGCCGGCGTGAGCGGTCCGGTCTGATGGGCCGCGTGCGCGAAGAGCTCTTCGTGTTTCTGCTGGCGGTGCAGTTTCTCACCCGCTGCCCGGTCCCGTTCCCGGAGCTCTTCACCGAAGCACGTTTCATCGCATCGACCCGATACTATCCGCTGGTGGGGCTCCTTGTAGGCGCGGTCGCCGGAGCGGTGTTCTGGGTCGTCCACCTTGTCTTTCCGGTGGCGCTGGCGGTGGTGCTTGCCACCACCACGTCGTTGCTGGCCACCGGCGCCTTCCATGAAGACGGGTTCGCTGACACTTGTGACGGGCTCGGCGGCGGCGAGACCCGTGAGCAGAGCCTGGAGATCATGCGCGACAGCCGCCTCGGCACCTACGGCGCGTCGGGTCTGGGGCTCATGCTCGCGGCCAAGGTGCTGGCTCTCGCCGCGGCGCCGGCAGCGCTCATTCCCTGGCTCCTGGCGGCGGCCCATGCCGCCAGCCGCGCCTCCGCGGTGCTGGCCGCGGCCGGCGGCAGTTATGTCCGGGACGCCGGCACGGCCAAGCCGGTGGCGGCCGGAGTGGCGCCGGGCAGTCTGGCGCTGGCGCTGGTCACCGCGGCCGCGGCCGTCGGCGGGCTTTTGTGCGTGACTTCGCCGGTGGTGATGGTGGCCGCGCTCGCTGGCCTCGCGGCCGGCCATCTCGTGATGCGCGCACTGTACGAGCGCAAGCTCGGCGGCTATACCGGGGATTGTCTCGGCGCCGTGCAACAGACCAGCGAGCTTGGCTTGTACCTCGGCGCCGTGGCGATGCTGTAGTGGCCGCGTCGCCCGAATCCCTCTCCCCGCCCGCGTTGTTTGGGCGCGGACACGGGCGGGTTTGAAACCGCCCTACACGGCGTCGTCGCCCGGCGGCAAGTCCGAAGAGGGCGCCCGCCACCATGCGGTTTATTTTGATTCGCCATACGCGGCCCGAGGCCGCCGACAACGTGTGCCATGGCGTCACGGATCTGGACGTGTCCGCGACGTTCGAAGAGGAGGCCGCGCGCGTGGTCGCGGCGCTGCCTGCGGTGGAGCGGCTTGTGACCAGCCCGTTGCGCCGCTGTATGAGGCTCGCGGAACGGATCGGCGCGGCGCGCGGACTCGTTCCGGTGGTGGACGGCAGGATCCGGGAGATGAACTTCGGTCGTTGGGAGTGCGCGCCCTGGAAGGACATCGACCGGACGGAACTGGACGCGTGGGCGGCGGACTTCTTTCACGCCCGGCCCCACGGCGGTGAGAGCGTGGCGATGGTATCGGAGCGGGTCGGTTCCGCGCTGGCCGACTACCTCCGCAGCGGCGTGTCTCATGCGGTGGTGACCCACGCGGGTATCATCAAGGCAGCGCGAGCCGCGGCGGGCTGCGCGGACCCATGGACGACATCGGCGGGTTTCGGCGATGCGGTGCACATAGAGTTTCCAGCCGGGCCGGAACGCTCACCCTCGGTTCCGCGCGAGGTGAAGTCGTGGGATTGAGCTCCGTCCACCCGCGGCACGGCGGCGATCTTGCGGCTGCCCGGCGGACATTCGGCTCGCCGCCTTGCGGATGGCTCGATCTCTCCACCGGCGTCAACCCCTGGCCCTATCCGTACGGCGCCATCGGCCCCGAAACCCTCACCCGCCTGCCGCAGGACGACGCGATGGAGGCGCTGCTGGCGGCGGCGCGGGAGGCCTACGGCATCGCGCCCGCCAGCGGTCTAGTCGCGGCTCCGGGAAGTCAGGCCCTGTTCCAGTTGCTGCCAACCATGAGGACCCGGTGCCGGGTGGCTGTCGTGGCGCCCACCTACGAGGAACATGCCGTGACATGGCGCCGCCTGGGGCACGTCGTGGACGAGGTCGGCTCGCTCGGGCAATGCCGCGACGCCGACGTGGTCGTGGTGGTCAACCCCAATAATCCCGACGGCCGCACCACGGACCGGGAGACGCTGGCGCGGGTCGCCGAGGAACTGGCGCCACGCGGCGGCTGGCTCGTCGTTGACGAAACGTTTGCGGACGTCGCGCCCGATGTCAGCCTGGCATCGGCTCCGGGCCTTCCCAATACTCTGATCGTGCGCTCTTTCGGCAAGTTCTTCGGCCTCCCCGGCTTGCGGCTGGGCTTCGTCGCCGGCCCGCCGACGCTGGTGGACGGCATCGCGCGGCGTCTGGGCCCCTGGGCCGTCTCCGGGCCCGCCCTGGAGATCGGCAGTCGGGCGCTGGCCGACACGGACTGGATCGTCCGCACCCGCGTCCGGCTGGAGGAGATGCGGCTCCAGCTTGACCGAGTTCTCTCGGGAGCCGGCTTGACCCCCGTCGGCGGCACCGATCTGTTCCGGTTGGTGGAAACGGCCGGAGCCCGTGATCTCTGTCACCGCCTCGGCCGGACCGGGATCCTGGTCCGGTCCTTCGACCGTCATCCAAGGTGGCTCAGGATAGGTCTGCCCCCGTCGGCGGATGCTCTGCAACGGCTTTCGGCGGAGTTGAAGGGGGCTTGGTGAGTCCGGGACACTAGACGGGCGTCTTGCGCCGACGGACCGATGTGAACTTCTCCGACACCGCATCTCTGTTGCTCGTGGCGATGGTGTTCGACGCCTTCATCGGCGATCCACGCTGGCTATACCGGATCGTTCCGCATCCCACGGTGGTCATGGGCCGGATGCTGGCCTTCTGCGACGGCCGATTGAATCGCCCCGCCTTCGGCCGCGCGGGCCGCCGAGTCGCGGGAGCCATCTCCACGGTGGCCGTGGTCGCCTCGTTCGGTGTGCTGGCGGCGCTGATCAGTGCCGGCCTGAGCGGATGGCGGGTCGGATTCTGGGTGGAGGCTTTGCTGGGCTCGGTGCTGATCGCCCAGAACAGCCTGTACCGCCATGTCGCCGATGTCGCCCGGGCTCTGGAGCGCGGCGGCGTCGATGCCGGCCGGAGCGCCGTCGCCCACATCGTCGGACGCGACCCCGAATCCCTGGATGCCCACGGCGTAGCCCGGGGCGCGGTCGAATCGCTGGCCGAGAACCTCAGCGACGGCGTGGTGGCGCCGGTCCTGTGGGGTCTGCTCCTCGGCCTGCCGGGCATCACGGCCTACAAGGCGCTCAACACCGCCGACAGCATGATCGGCCACCGCGACCACCGCTACCGCGACTTCGGATGGACGGCGGCGCGGCTGGACGATGTCGCTAACTGGGTGCCGGCGCGCGTCGCCGGATTCCTGTTGGCCGTTGCCGGCGCCCCATCGAAGGTCGGTAGCGCGATGCACGGCCTGAGGATCATGTGGCGGGATGGCGGCACCCATCGCTCGGTCAACGCCGGCTATCCGGAGGGCGCCATGGCCGGCGTGTTGGGCTTGCGTCTGGCCGGACCGCGCCGATATCGGGGCGTCGCGACCGCCGACCCGTGGCTGGGCGACGGCGCCGCGGAGGCGACCCCGGCCGACATCCGGCGCGCTCTCCGCGTCTATGTCGTCGCCTGCCTGCTCCTGGCCGTGCTGCTGGGAGCACTGTTCGCCGCGTTGTTGTTTATGGCTGGGGCGCCGATGCCGTGGTACGAGCGGGTTTGAAACTTGGTCGTCTCGCGCCCGTCCTACAGTCTAGCTTCTGTAACCCTCTGAAAACACTCAGAATACCCTGTTCCTGTAGAACGGGATGTTTCATACAAGGAACAATCAACCCCAAGACAACACGGCGTGACCATAGACGCGCCGGAAATCACAACCCCACCCTTCGTCGACACGGTTTACGGATGAGGGTATCAGCGGTTCAGACCGAGAGGGTTCAAGACACCAGGCCTAGTTTTCCAGTGCCGGCAAGCCAAGGCCCTCTAGAAACCGGCTGGCGGGCGGAACCCAGTCGGCCGGATCCCAACGCTTTATGTTGTGTCCGGAGCGCGGTTGAGGCGGGATGACCACGAGTTCCACCGAGCCCCCCGCAGCGGCATAGGCGTTGCGCCAAGATTCGGCCCTGGCAGTGCGCGGGTCATTCTCGGCGAACAGCATCAACACCGGCGTTGCAGAGCCCCGGGCGAAGACCTGATAGGCCGCCGTCATGTTTTCGTTATAGAAGTGCCCGCCCAAATACTCTCCTTTCGCGCAAGTACCGCCGCGAGCGCCAGCACCGCTTATCACCCCACGTAGCCCGGGCGCTCCCTTTTTGGTAAGGGCAATCGCGCCCAGGCCGCCCCCGGAGTGCCCATACACCACCACACGGCCAGGGTCCACGAAGGGCGCCTTGACGAGTTCTGCTATTACGGGTCGGATTTGTTGTGCAACCAAGCGGCCTGCCATCTCATAGTCTTGCGTGTTGCAGCCGCTGTTGCTCTCGTGATGCCTGTCCCGTTCCCCTAGGTAACCCTCGGATCCGCCATAGCCCAGGCGGTTGAATGCGTACGCCACGTAGCCGGACCGCGCGAACAATCGAGCCAAGGGGTGCATGTAGCCGTCCCCTCGCCGACGGCAACGTTTCCCGCACGTTCCGTGCGCCAGAACCACCAGGGGTCGCCGCCCTTCGACTTCCGGTCGAAAGAGCCGACCCTGGAGCTCGTAACTCTGCCAGTCGATTTGCACGGTCACCGACTGCTTTTCCTCGCGGACTCCAAAATCGGCGGACGCCGGGGCGGTCGCAGCCAAGATTATCAAACCAATGAACACTGGATACTGCTTCATTGCCCCTCCCGATATCGTTGAAAGACTTTCCTCAAGGCGGATCCAACCGTTGGAACACACCCTGGCAACCTAACCGATTGTAATGTGCCGGCGTCAGATTCGCGTCCCCAGACTTGGGGAGATCAGGCGACTCCTTCGTTGGCCGCCGCCAGCAGCCGGTCGATGTCGAGGGCCTCTTCGAAGGCGTCGGCCACAGCGTCCAGAGCTTCTTCCACGACGGCTTCGTAGGCCGGACCGAATGCACCGTTAACACCCATGGAACGGAGGAACTCGTGGCGGAAGGCGTCGCCTGCCAGGAGCCCGTGGACGTAGCAGCCCATGACCCTCCCGTCCGCGGACACGGTCCCGGGATCGTGTCCCTCGCCCTCGGGCACGAGGAAAGGCCGCGACGCGTCGCCGCCGGTGCTCTGGCCGACATGCATCTCGTAGCCGGCGAAGGCCGCGTCCACGGTCGCGCCGACTCCCGTGACCTGTCTGAGCGTCTTGGCGCCGGTAATCACGGTCTCGTGGCCCAGTAGGCCCAGCCCTGGTTCCTCGCCGGCCAGCCCTTCGATGCCTTTCGGGTCCGCCACCTTTCGTCCGAGCATCTGGTATCCGGCGCAGATGCCCAGCACCGCCCCGCCCCGGCGGCGGTGGGCGACAAGGTCGATATCCCATCCCTCGCGCCTGAAGGCCAGCAGATCGGAAAGGGTGGCCTTGGAGCCCGGCAGGATGACCAGGTCGGCATCGCCCGGGAGCGGGCGGCCGGGCGCCACCATGTCCAGCTCGACCGCCGGCTCTATGCTTAACGGATCGAAGTCGTCGAAGTTGGCGATGTGCGGCAGCCGTGGAACGGCGATGCGGAAGGCTCCGCCGCCGGCCGCCGGCGGGCGGTTGTCGAGGGAAAAGGCGTCCTCCTGCGGCAGGCGCAGCGCGGCGGGGAGATGGGGGATGACGCCGAAGGATGGCAGGCCGGTGCGCGCGGTGATGACGCCGAGCCCGTCGGCGAACAGGCTCACGTCACCGCGGAACCGGTTGACCAGGTACCCTCGCAGCAGCGTGCGCTCGTCGTCCGGCAGCAGCTCCCAGGTGCCCACAAGGTTGGCGATGACGCCGCCCCGGTCGATATCCGCCACCAGCACCACCGGTACTTGCGCGGCGGCGGCGAAGCCCATGTTGGCGATGTCGTGGGTACGCAGGTTGACCTCGGCGGCGCTGCCCGCGCCTTCCACCAGGACAAAGTCCGCCGCGGACCTGAGCCGATTGAAGCTCTCCAGGACCACGGGCATCAGCCCCTGCTTCACTTCCTGGAAGTTTCGCGCGTCGTGGTTGCCGCGCACCTTGCCGCGGACCACCACCTGGGCGCCCACGTCGGACTGCGGCTTGAGCAGCACCGGGTTCATGTCCACCGAGGGCGGGACCCCGCAGGCCTTGGCCTGCAGCGCCTGGGCGCGTCCGATTTCGCCGCCGTCGGGCGTTACCGCGGCGTTGTTGGACATGTTCTGGGGCTTGAACGGCCGTACGGCGTGGCCGCGCCGCGCCAGCAGGCGGCAGAGCCCGGCGGTCACCAGCGACTTGCCGGCGTCCGAGGCCGTTCCCTGGAACATGAGGGCGCGGGCCGGCATCAGTCCGGCGGCTGACCCTTGAGGGTCAGGGGGATCCCGGCCGACATGAAGTAGACCCGTCCGGCGAGCCGGGCCACGGTCTGGTTGAGCCGTCCCGCGTGGTCCCGGAAGGCTCGCGCCATTGCGTTGTCCGGGACGATTCCGAGCCCGACTTCATTGGCCACCAGCACCACCGGTCCGGCCGCCGCTGCAAGCGAGGTGAGCAGCGCTTCGCAAGCGGCGTCCACGTCACGGCCGTGGTGCATGAGATTACCGAGCCAGACCGTGAGGCAGTCCACCAGGAGACAGGTGCCGGCAGCGCTCTCCCGCCGCACCGCCGCGGCCAGTTCCACGGGCTCCTCGACGGTGCGCCAGTCGGCACCACGCCGGGCTCGATGCGAGGCGATGCGCTCGGCCATCTCGTCGTCGGTAATGACCGCGGTGGCCACGTAGACGCGCCGTTCGCAGGCTTGCGCCAGCCCTTCGGCGAAGGCGCTCTTGCCCGCCCGTGCGCCGCCCAGGACCAGGGTTACGTCGGAGCTCGGCATGTGGAGTCGCATCCTACAATGCGGGACGGACAAAGAGAAATACGCCATCCGCTGGATTCCCGCTTTCGCGGGAATGACGGAGAGAGCGCGGGAATGAAGTTCCGTGCCAGCTTCCGGCACCGCATGCGTGAGCGGGTGTTCTTGACACCCCCACCCCGTTTCCGTATTGCTGAATCCCACGGAGGACGCCATGCGCAGAACCCATGACATGGGCGGGGACCCCGAGGCGGGACCCATCGACCGCTCGCAGCACCAACTGGACGACTGGGAGCTCCTCGCCGACGCGCTCAACCAGGTGGCCGGGGTGAAAGGGCTCAAGACCACGGACGAGACCCGGCGCGCGCGAGAGGATATGGAATCGGAGGGGTACCTCTCCATGAGCTACTATGAACGCTGGATCGCCAGCCTGGAGACGGTATTGGTGGAGAAGGGCGTTATGACCCGGGAGGAAATCGACCGGAAGGTGAAAGAGCTCGAAGAGCGATGGGGCGAACCGTGAGCCGTGACGGAGGATTCAGGGACGGCGAGGCGGTCCGGGTGAAGGCCCACTTCCAACCCGGTCACGTACGCACGCCGTTCTACATCAAGGGGAAGACCGGGTGGGTGGAGCGGTGCTACGGCGAGTTCCGCAACCCGGAGTCCCTCGGGCACGGGGGCGACGGTCTGCCGCGAATACGGCTCTACCTGGTGGGCTTCCATCAGAAGGACGTGTGGGACGGCTACGACGCCGGCCGCGACGACAAGGTTTTCGTGGATATCTTCGAGCACTGGCTCGAGCCCGCCGCCGGTGCATGAGTCTGACGGGAGGAACGATGGCACACGAACACGGTCCGGGAGAAGAGCACGAAGCGGGCCCCAGGCACGAGCTGAGCCACTGGGCCAAGCGGGCTTACGCCATCCGGGACATCCTGATCGAGAAGGGCGTGGTGACCGGGGCGGATATCCGGCAGCAGGAGAAGTTCACCGAATCCAAGACGCCGGCCAACGGCGCGCGGCTGGTGGCCCGGGCCTGGACCGACCCGGAGTTCAAGGCGCGGCTTATGGCCGACCCCAAGAAGGTGTGCGCCGAGATGGGCATCGACGCCAGCACCTTGAACGAGTTCGTGATCCTGGAGAACACGGATCGCGTGCGGCACATGGTGGTGTGCACCTTGTGCTCGTGCTACCCGCGTCCGATCCTCGGCCGTCCGCCGGACTGGTACAAGAGCTTCAACTATCGCAAGCGCGCGGTGAACGATCCCAGGGGCGTCATGCGGGAGTTCGGACTGGACGTGCCTGACGAGGTGGAGGTCCGGGTCCACGACAGCACCGCGGACATGCGCTATCTGGTGATCCCCACGCGTCCGGCGGGCACCGAGGGCCTTGGCGTCGAGGAGTTGGAGAAGCTGGTGACGCGGGACAGCATGATCGGGGTGATGGACGCGTTGCCGTCCGTTCCGGAATAGGGGGCATCATGTTCCACGTAGACCTGTCCCCGTTCGGCGTCGACGTCGATCGTCTTCGCACCGACCGTCTGAACCGTCTCCAGGGCATCATGCGCGACCGCGGCCTGGGCGCGCTGCTGCTCACCGACCCGCTCAATATCCGCTACGCAACCAACACGGTGCTGTGGCTCAACCTGCGCGCCGCCGGGGTGCAGCGCTTCGCGCTCGTGCCCGCCGAAGGCGCGCCGCTGGTGTACGAGCGCTTCTTCGGCAGCGAGCGCGCCGCCGGCTACAAGAAGGATGATGCGATCAGGGGTTTCGGCGCTTTCATGTTCGGCATGCGGCCGCCGGTGGCCACCCAGGACTTCGTGAACCTGGCGGCCGACGGGTTGAAGGAGCTGGGTGTTTCCGGAGAACGGGTGGGCATCGACGCCTTGTGCCTTGGCGCGGTGGACCTCTTGCGGGAGGGCGGTTTCGCGGTGGTGGACGGCCTGCCGGCCCTGGGCGAGGCGCGTGTGGTCAAGACGCAGGACGAGGTGGAGCTTATCCGCTGGACCAGCCGCGCCAAGGAAGGCGGCTACGACTTGGTGCGCGAGGCCGTCCGCAAGCCGCCGGTGGTGGAGGAGCGGCTGAGCCGGATGATGCTCGAATACCTGCTGGAGCAAGGCTTCGAGGCCGGCAGCGAGTTCATCTCGATCTTCGACTCGTCACAGATGGCAATCCGGCCGCACCGCGAGCCCATGGGCATGGACCTCGTCATGACCGAGGGCGACCTGGTCATCTGCGACGCCACCGTGGCCGGCCCCGGCGGCTACTACAGCGACTTCGCCCGCACGTTCTGCCACGGCACCCCGTCCCAGGCGGACAAGGACCGCTACACGGAAGGGTACGCCACGCTTCAGGAAGCTATTGGGCTGGTCCGGCCCGGTCCTTGCGACGCGCTGTTCGAACGTTTCGGCAAGGACTCGACCTCACGCCTCCCGGGCCTGGACGGCTTTCACGGCGTCGGCATGTGCATCTACGAGGCCCCCTGGCTCAGGGGCTACGATCCGCCGGAGTACAACCTGACTCTGAAGGAGAACATGATCATCGCGCTGGAGATCAACCACCACCCGGTGAAGCTCGAGCACCTGCTGCGGGTGACGGCCGGCGGCGCCGAGATCCTCTCCACCTATCCCATGGAGCCGGAACTGGCGCCGGCCTAGGAGGCCCTGGGAGGCTTTACTTGTTTCGATACTTGTGCGCCTCTGTCGCCCGTTTGGACCACAGGAATTCGTCGTGCGTCGCGATGTCCAGCGCGGTAAGAACGTGCTGTTTCTCGTCAAACACCGAGACGGATTCGAGAGCGTGAACACGGGCAGCCTCGTCCGGGGACAGGTAGACTTCAACGTGTAGTCCCAGCGAGGTGGCTTCCCAGTTCGGAGCGTCTTCCACCTTTCCCGCGATCTCTTCGAAGGGCGGTATGTCGTCAGTGTGGACGATGTACACGTACTTGCGGTCTCGTTTCGCTGTGCCTTCAGCCTCGGAGGTCGCCACGGGTTGGTCATCGTCCCTGCCGTCGAGCGGCATGATCGTCGGCAAGTCGACCTCGAGGGCTTGGCTGATCTCCCTGGCGGTCCGAAGACGGATACCGTGTCCCTGTTCCGCGCGTTGAATGGTCCGGGAATCGCATCCAACCCTGGCCGCGAGGTCCTCCTGAGTCCAGCCGAGCCTTACTCGAAGCCGGCGCAAGAGGTTGCGGTCGATGATAGGCATGAAGAGATGATAGTGATCCGGGGCTCAACGCGCAATCGCAGAATCTCGGCGACTACAGGACAGTCTCACGACAGAACAGGACATCCTGGGAGCCCCTCGTCGATTCCCTTGCGTGGAGAGCCGGTGTTCGCTAGTGTCCTGTCTGGTTCATTTACTGGTTTCGGGACACCAGAACCCGATCAAGGAGGCCAACCATGACGCGCGTCGCACACGTCGTGAACCAGTTCTTCGCCGGAATCGGCGGCGAGGAGAAGGCGGATACCGCTCCAGGAACGCTCGATACACCGGCGGGCCCGTCTCGGGGCCTGCAACGGGTGCTGCAAGGCGAGGCGGAGGTGGCGCCTACCATCTACTTCGGCGACAACCACTTCCATGAACAGCCCGAAGAGGCACGCGCGTCCCTCCTGCGTGAGATCTCGGCGGCCGATGCGGAAGTGATCGTGCTCGGCCCAGCGTTCAATGCCGGGCGTTACGGTCTGGCCTGCGTCGAGATCGGCCACATGATCGCCACCGAACTGGACCGTGTCTGCGTCACCGCCATGCACGCGGACAATCCCGCCGTGGACACGTACCGCGAATACCACGATCCCAGGCTGTTCCTGCTCCCCACCACGGAGACCGCCGCCGGCATGGGCAAGGCCCTGGATGATCTCGGCCGGTTCGTTCTCAAGCGGCTCGAAGGCCAACCGGTTGCCGCCGCCGAGGACGAGGGCTACCTGCCGCGCGGCATCCGGATCCAGGAAAGAAGCGACCGGACCGGCGCCGACCGCGCCCTCGACATGCTGTTCGACAAGCTGGAAGGGAGGCCCTTCGCCACCGAAGTGCCCATGCAGACCTGGGACCGGGTGGCGCCCGCGGCCGCCGTAACCCAGGTGGGCAAGGCCAAGATCGCGCTGGTCACCACCAGCGGCGTGGTGCCGTGGGGCAACCCCGACGGTTTCAAGACCTTCCGCAACACCTTCTGGCGCAAGTATCCGGTGGCCGAGCTCAAGACCATGGAGCCGGGCACGTGGGAGGCGGTTCACGGCGGTTACAACGTCGCCAACATGAACGCCAACCCGCTCTACGGCGTTCCCCTGGACGCCCTGCGGGAGCTTCAACAGGAAGGGAAGTACGAGGACCTCTACCCCGCCTACTACGTCATACCGGGCAACCAGGGCTCGCCCGCGGCCATGAAGCGGGTGGGCGAGGAGATCGCCGCGGAGCTCAAGGCCAACAGCGTGGACGCCGCGCTGTTGGTGAGCACGTGAGGTACCTGCAGTCGCAGCGGAGCTGTGATCAGCAAAGAACTGGACCGTGCCGGAGTTCCCGTGTCGATGATCAGCGCCATGTTTCCGCTGGCGGAACAGGTCGGCGCCAGCCGCATCGTCAAGGGAGTCAAGATTCCCCATCCCTGCGGCGACCCGAGCCTACCGCCGGAGGTTGACGAGAAGCTGCGCAAGTCCATCGTCGAGACCGCTCTCAAGGCTCTCGAAGAAGAGGTCGAGGAGAGCACCGTGTTCACCCCCGACCCGGCGTCATGAGCCGCGACCGGCACGCCACGCCGCTGGAGCTGGCGGAATTCCCGGTGGACGACCTCCGGTTCGGCGGCGCGCTGCGCTACGACGGCCGCACCCTGGAGGTGGACGAGGGGGAAGTGGTCGAGATCGCTTCCCGCGACCCCAGGATCCTCTCCGCCCGGCTCGACATCGTGCGCCCCGGCGAACACGTGCGGGTAACCGGCATCCGCGATGCGGTGGAGCCTCGGGTCAAGGTGGCCGGCGGCGGCCAGGTATTTCCCGGAATCACGAACCCGGTGACTCCCGTGGGTGCCGGGCGCACCCACCGGCTTTCCGGCATGACGCTCATGACCACGGCCGAGTACGAAGGCACCGTCCGCACCGGAACCACCGCCCAGCGAAGCGCTATTCTCGACATGTGGGGGCCGGGAGCCGACCTCACGGGCTTCAGCCGGCTGCCGCACCTCGTCCTGACCCTCGAACTCCCTCCGGATCTGATCGAGGCCGAGGCCCACCAGGTGATACAAGCCGCCGAGTACCGGGTGGCCCAGCGGCTCGCGGAAACGACCGTCGGCGCCGAGCCTGCCGCGGTCGAAACCCACGGGGCGGCCCACGGGAATCCGGCCCTCCCCAAGGCCGTCGTCATCGTCGGCTGCATCACCGAGTCGGAGCACCTGCCGACCGGTCTGGGATACTACGGCCTGCCGGTGCGTGAGTCCCTGGCCACGGTGGTTCACCCCAACGAGCTGCTGGACGGGGCCATCACCGGGAACACGCTGAAGACCATCGCTTACTACCCCACCACCTGGGACTGGCAGAACCATCCGCTGGCCCTGCGCCTGTCCGGAGAACACGGCCGGCGGCTCGACTTCGCCGGCGTCGTCCTGCAACGCATACGCTTCGAGAGTTTCCGCGAAAAGGAAGTGGCGGCACAGAACGCGGCGCAGGTAGCCCGGGCGCTGGGAGCGGAGGCGGCGCTCATCACCTGGCTCGGCTCCGGCAACGCCTTCCTGGAGGTGATGCTGACCGTGGGAGCCTGCGAGCACCGGGGGATCAAGACGGTCCTGGTCACCTACGAGTACGGCGGCAGGGACGGCACGGACTCCCCGCTCCTGTTCTACGACGACACCGCTGACGCGGTGGTGAGTACGGGCACCCGCGACCGTACCCTGGAGCTGCCGGCCGCGGACCGGGTGGTGGGCGCGTATGAACGGTTGCAGGTGCTCAACTATCCCGGCGCTCCTGTGGTGTCGGCCTTCGAGCCGATGAGCCTGGACGCCGCCGACGCCCTCCTCGGCGCCACCGACCTGTGGGGCGGCGCCGAGCGGACCTGCCGCGCCCACTGACCACGCCGCTGGACCCTTGGGTGTAGGGGCGGGGTTCAAACCCGCCCGGGCCGGCACCGGGCCACCGGGGCTCGCGGCCCTGAACCCGACGGAGAAAAGCCATGCCGGTTGAAGTCCTGGGCATCGATCACGTGTTCATCCCGGTCCGGGACCTCGCCGCGGCGGAAGCCTTCTACGACAAGGTGATGCCGATACTGGGCTTCCGGAAAGGAGCGGTTTCGGACAGGGTCTCTCCACGGCTGCGCTACGACAACCGTCAGCTCACCTACTGGGTCGTGCTCCGTGACGGCGCGGCGACCGGGACCGGTGCAGGCTCGCCGTCCCACCTGTGCTTTCGCGTGGTGGACGAACAGGCCGTGGACCGCGCCGCGGGGGAGCTTCGGGCGGCCGGCGTCGACGCCACCGAGCCACGGGCGTACACGCAGTACTCCGACGACTACTACGCGACCTTCTTCTCCGATCCCGACGGCCTGCTGCTCGAAGTCATGAACTTCAACGCTCGCCGGCTACGGCGCATGTTCGATTGGGACGCGGAAACCGGATAGAAAACTTACCGACCACGGCAAAGCCGGTCGCCAGCCCAAGGTGTAGGGGCGGATTCTGAACCCGCCCGCCCCGGTTGTCAGGTTACGACTGCGTAAGTTAATCTAGCTCCATGCAAGCGGTACGTATCCACGAGTTCGGCGGACTCGACAGCCTGAAGGTCGAAGACGCGCCGACGCCCGAGCCGCGGGACGGCGAGGTGCTGGTGCGTATCCACGCTGCGGGCATCAATCCGGTGGACTGGAAGACGTGTGCGGGCGAGGGCATCGCTTCACGGCTTGAGGATCCTTTTCCCTTCATCCCGGGCTGGGACGTGTCCGGGGTGGTCGAAGCCGTGGGCGCCGGCATGTCGGACTTCAAGGCCGGCGACGCGGTCTGCGGCATGGTGCGATGGCCCTGGGGAGGCGGCGGCTATGCTGAATACGTAGCCGCCCCGGCAGAGGACCTCGTTGCCAAGCCGGAGACCATGGATGACGCGCAGGCCGCCGGGCTGCCGCTTGCGGCCCTCACCGCGTGGCAGGCGTTGTTCGACACCGCCGATCTACAGGTCGACCAGTCCGTGCTCATTCACGCGGCCGCGGGAGGCGTGGGGCACATCGCGGTACAACTCGCGAAGTGGAGAGGCGCCCATGTCACGGGTACGGCATCGGCGCGAAACGAGGCGTTCCTGCGGGAGCTGGGCGTAGACCGCGTCATCGACTACAACGTATCCCGCTTCCAGGACGTGGCCGGCGAAATGGATGTGGTGCTGGACGGCGTGGGCGGGGACGTCCTGGAACGGTCCTGGGACGTGCTCAAGCCCGGCGGCATGCTTGTGTCCATTCGCGGACGGCCCAGCCAGGAGGAGGCCTCGGCGCATGGTGTCCGGGCGCAGCACGTTTCCGTCCACGCGGATGGGGAACAGCTTCGCGCCATCGCCGACCTGGCCGAAGCGGGACGGCTGCGGGTTCACGTCGACAAGGTGTTTCCGTTGAACGAGGCGCGGAAGGCGCACGAAGCGAGCCGGGCGGGTCATACAAGAGGCAAGGTGGTGCTGCGGGTGGGCTGATTCGGGCCGCGCATGGGCGGTTTTGACACCCTTGCAGTCGTAGCGCCTCGCCCAATTCAACCGCGTGAGAGGGAGGGTACGGTCATGACCACGAAGATCAAGCACCTGGCCATCGTCAGCTCGAACTACGCCATCGAGGAAAAGTTCTACCAGGCCGTGTTCGGCATGAAGACCGCCGAGCGCGCGCGCATCGAGAGCGCCTCGGTGGTGAGCGACGGCTACGTGGGCATCAACATCAACCCGCGCCGGCCCGGCCGCCAGGGCGGGTTGGACCACTTCGGCTTCGAGGTGGACGACGTCGAGGGCGTGGCCGCGCGCATGGCCGAGAAGTACCCGAAGGTGCACATCCTCAAACGGCCGAGCAACCGCCCGTTCGCCGGCCTGAGCACCCACGACCCCGCGGGGAACGTGTTCGACCTTTCCCATGAGGACATGGAGAACCGCACCGACGTGTACGTGGATGGGGATCGTGAAGCCGAGCGCTACGTCAATCACTTCGTGCTGCGCGCGGTGGAGCCGGATCGGGTGGCGCAGTTCTACCGTGACGTCTTCGACCTGCTGGAGACCGAGAAGCCCGCGGACGACCCCAACTGCTACCTGACGGACGGGCGGGTTACCCTGATCATCTCGCCGTGGAAGATCTCCGACTATGCCGGCACCGGCATCGAACGTCCGGCGCTGGAGCACATCGGCTTCAAAGTGGAGAGCGTGCAGGCGGTCAAGGACCGGCTCGAGGAGCTGTCCAAGCGCAACCCCTATCTGAGCCCCGGCCCCGTGGGCGCGGGACCGGAGGCGGAGGCGCGGCTGGCGCTGTTCGCCAAGTGCAAGTTCGGCGAGTACCAGCTCGCGGACCCTGACGGGGTGATGATCGATATCAGCGAGCACTGAGACCAGGGTCCGGCGCCACATGGCGCGGACGAGATCGCCTCCTGGAATGGCTACAAGACGACGACCGCGCAGGAGAAGGCAGAAGAACCACCGCGGGTGGCTCCTCATTCCGGCCATCATACTGGCGGTGATGCTGGGCTGGCTCTACCGCGACGAGATCGTCAACCTCGTTACCTTCCGGTTTCAGGGAATCGACTTCACCACGCCGCCCCGGGAAACTCGTTCCCCGGAAAGGGGCGGAATCACGGAAAAGGATCGGAAGGAGCTGGAGAAGATTCTGGAGAACCGCTGATCCGGGAATCTCCTCCGCTCCCTCGATCGTGCAGGCTTACAGCCCGCTGGGCAGGTCGTAGAAACGCTCCGCGTTGCGCGACAGCACCGCGGTCTTGTCGTCCTCGGACAGTTCCTCGCTGTCCATGACTTCGCCCAGCTCTTCCTTGCAGAACTCGTTGTTGACCTCGTGGGGGAAGTCCGAGGAGTAGACCCAGGGCTTGTTCCCCACCGTCCTGATGGCGTGGGCCAGATCGGGCTCGTGGCCCTCACAGCCCACGTAGATCCGTCCGTCTTCGATGTGCCGCTTGCAGTACTGGCTGACGCTCTCGCCGTCCCTGAGCTGCAGGAACTCGCTGCGGGGGTCGTGCTGTATGTGGGTTTCGTAGGAGCGGTCGAAGCGCTCCAGGCACATCAGCAGCCAGGCGACGCCGCCTTCCAGGAAACCGATGCGCACGTTGGGGTACCTGTCGAAGATGCCGTTGAAGACGATGCCGCCGAAGGAGATCATCTGCCCGAACGGATGACCCAGCGCATGCACCGGGGCATAGGGATGTAGGTCGTCCATCCCCAGGTTTTCGTGGGCGCCGCCGTGGATGCCCAGGCAGCAGCCCAGCCGGTCGGCCTCCTCGTAGATCGGCCAGTAGTACTTGTGCCCCAGGTGCAACTGGATCCCCGTGGACGGCAGCATGGCGCCGCACATGCCCAGGTCCTCCACCGCCCGGCGCAGCTCCTTGACTGCCTCGTCCGGCTCCTGCAGCGGGATCAGCGCCGTTGCCTGGAACCTGGGACTCTTGTGGATGTAGTTCTCGGCGATCCAGTCGTTGTAGGACCGCGCCAGGTCGATGGCCCAGTCCTGGCTGACCACCTTGCCGTAGGACAGCCCCACGGTGGGATAGAGAACGGTCCGGTCGATGCCGACGTCTTCGAGGAACTCCACCCAGCCGTCGAAGCCCACCTGCTGGAACGACCCCTCCGGGAGCTTGTGGGCGTTGGCGGAATGCAGGTGATCCAGCGGCGGAAACGGGTTGGACCAGCGCATCTGTTCCTGAACCGCCTTGGGAAAGCGGCTGGTGATGGCCTCCATGTCCTCCACGACGTGACCGTCGCCGTCAATGATCTGGTACTTGTTTGCCATGGGTAACCTCCAGGTAGGACCGTATGGTGGTTGGTGTTCGTCGATACGGCGCCGGTCGCAGACACCGCCCGTGTGCATGGACGCTTCCGTTCCCGTTCGTCCGCTCCGGCTCTTGTCCGGTATTAGCTTGACCCATGGGTGTTGTCAAGAAAGGCGCCGGCGCGCGCCAGTGGCCCGCCGGCGACGACTCATGCTATGGACCGTACCATGAGCTGGCTCAATCTCGGCTCCCTCGCGGGCCTCGTCACGCTGGCGTTTCTGGCCTGGGCGGTGGGCGGGTTCAGGCGCCCCGTTCCCTGGCGCACGGTGCTCACGGCCGGGGGCCTGATGCTGGTGCTGGGCGCGGTGGTGTTCTGGGTTCCGTGGACCCGTACGGCCCTCATCTGGATCAACGACGCGGTCATCGCCGTCCTCAGAGCGGGAAACGAAGGCGCCCGCTTCCTTTTCGGTCCCTTGGCGCTCAACCCGGGCGAGACCACTCCGGGTGGGTCGCCGTCTGTGGGCTTCGTGCTGGCCACGCAGGTGTTGCCGGCGGTGGTGTTCTTCGCGTCGCTGATGGCGGCGCTCTACCACCTGCGGATCCTCCAGCCCGTCGTGAAGCTCTTCGCCGTCCTGTTCCACAGGACCATGGCTCTTTCGGGCGCCGAGTCCCTGGCGGGTTCGTCCAACATCTTCATCGGCGTGGAGTCGGCCATGACCGTGCGCCCCTACATAGACCGCATGACGCGCTCCGAGTTGCTGACGCTGCTTACCTGCGGCATGTCGACGGTCGCCTCCACGACCCTGGCGCTCTACGTCCTGTTCCTCAAGGACAGCTTTCCGCTCATTACCGGACATCTCGTGTCCGCATCCATCATGTCGATTCCGGCCGCCGCCCTCGCTTCCAAGCTCATGCTGCCCGAGACCGGGGCCCCGGAGACGATGGGCGCCGTGCCGCCCATTGCCGAAGACCAGCGCAAGCCCAACACCATGGCCGCCCTGATGGACGGATCCTGGGAGGGGCTCAAGCTCGCCGCCGGCATCGCCACGCTCCTCATCGCGGTGCTGGGCGCCGTGGCGCTCATCGACTACGGGCTCGCCAAGCTCACGGCCCCGCTGAGCGACGCGCTGGCCGGGCCGGTGGACCTCCGCCGCATCCTGGGATGGCTATTCACGCCGCTGGCGTGGCTGCTGGGCCTTCCCGGAACCGACATCGTCGCCGCCGGGCGTATCCTGGGGGGCCGCGCCATCCTCACCGAGGTGGTGGCCTACCAGGAGCTCGGGAGGCTCGGCGCCGAGGGGGCGATCTCACCGCGCGGCATCCTGATTCTCTCGTACACTCTGTGCGGGTTCGCCCACGTGGCCTCGGTGGGGGTCTTCGTCGGCGGCATCGGCGCCCTGGCGCCCTCGCGTCGAGGCGACCTCTCCTCCCTGGGCCTGCGCGCCCTGGTGGGCGCCACCCTCGCGACTCTCATGACCGGGGCCCTGGCCGGGTTCTACTACTACGGCCAGAAGGGGTTGCTCGGGATCTGATCCGAGTACCCGCGGCCAGTGGTCGATCCTCATTCAGACGGCGTGGCCGGTTTGAAGCCGGCCCTTACACCCACGGAGATTGCTGAATGACCCAACGAACCGGCGCCTGGTCGCCACCCGACACGATCCCCCGTCCCGAAGTCGTCAGGTTATCCGAAGAGACCCTCGCCCTGCCCGACATCCCGGTCACGAACCGCGAGGACATCTTCCGCATCCAGGCCCTGGACATGGACTGGGACATCGGCACCATGACCTACGAGCCCGAGGATCGCGACCGTGTGCCGAGGGTTTCGGACGGGAGGCGCGCGGGCATCTTCCTGCTGCACGGCGGCACCTCCGACTACAAGTCCCTGGAGCCGGTAGCGCGCATGCTTGCCACCAAGTTCGGTTTCAAGGTCACGCTGATGACCTTTCCCGGACGCCTCTACCTGCTGGACCCTTCCAGGGACTGGCCCGGCGACACGCTGGAGCCCGACGGCACCGGCCGGACCCCGCTGTGGATCCGGGAGACCCGCATCACCCCGGACCAGTACGAGGTCGCCAGGGACGAGGCCCGGCGCGAGAGCTACGGCACCGTCATCTCGCTGGTGGCCCGGGAGGGCACGGAGTTCTACCACCGCATGGCCGCATGGCCCGTGGCCTTCGAGGAAGCACTGAAGGAGAGCTGCCGTCGGGAGTTTCCGGAGTCCGAATACTCCCTCTACGTGCACGGCCACTCCACCGGCGGACCCTTCGCCATGATCGCGGCGCAACGGGTGGCCAACGTGGCCGGCGTGCTGGGATACGGCTCATCGACCTTCGGCTACATCTACACCGCCACCACCGGCGACCAGTGGGAGTTCCCCTTCAACCACCTGCGGCTACGGACCTGGCGCGACACCGCCCGCTATCTCTACGAGGGCCTCAAGGACAAGGGCTACGGTTTGCCCATGCTGATGGAGCTGACCATGGAGAAGTGGGAGGTGGGCAAGAAGCGCACCAACTTCAAGGCCGAGGACTTCGTTCACAAGAATGGCGCTGCGGCGCTGAAGCAGGCCGCCCGCGTCACCGCGCGCCGGCTCAAGATGGGAGCGGCGGCGGAACAGGAACTGGTTGCCCACTATCTCGGGTATCTCAGGGAGCTTTCCGGCCCGGGTGCCAAGCCGGTTCCGCCCGTGCTCTCGCTCCACGGCCTGGACGACGACACCGTCACCTTGCAACGGTGCTGCGACGCGTTGCCGCTGTACGCGAAGATGGACCCCGCGCCCAAGGTCGCGTGCGTCTCCCTGGGCGCCGGCATCCATACCTGGGGCCTCACTTACGACGATCTCCCGCACGGCATCGTACCGCCGGTGTGCCGGCTCTGGCACGACGCTATTGTGGGAGGCTACTACGAGCCCTGACCGAGTGTGTGGCGTCGGGGTCCTGGGTTAAGCCCCGGGATGACGTTGGGTTCGCCCTCCGGCATCCCGGGGCCTGACCCGGAGTCCTGCCACAAGCATCCCGGCGGGCACTTCGATAGCCTTTCCCCGGGCCGTCGGTTAATCTGAAAAACGTGATGGACGCACGCCCGCAACCGCCACACAAGCCCCCGTGGCTCAAGGTCCGGCTCCCCGCCGGCGCCGAATACAACCACCTCAAGGACAACCTCCGCGGGCTGAAGCTGCACACGGTCTGCGAAGAGGCGCGCTGCCCCAATCTCGCGGAGTGCTGGCGGTCCGGCACTGCCACCATCATGATCCTCGGGGACATCTGCACCCGCGGGTGCCGGTTCTGCGCGGTCAAGACCGCCAGGTCGGGAGCCCCGGTCGATCCGGACGAACCGAGGCGCGTGGCCGAAGCGCTGGCGCGCATGAACCTCCGCTACGTGGTCATCACCTCCGTGGACCGCGACGACCTGGAGGACGGGGGCGCCGGCGTCTTCGCCGATACCATCCGGGAAACCCGGCGCCGTTGCCCGGATCTGATCATCGAAGCGCTGATTCCCGACTTTCGCGGCGACGTGCGTGCCCTGGGGAAGGTTGTCGACGCCGCGCCGCAGGTCATCGGCCAGAACATCGAGACCGTCCGGCGCCTCACCCGCTACGCGCGGGACGCGCGCTGCGGTTATGAGCAGACTCTGGAAGTGCTGGCCAACGTCAAGGCCCTTGACCCCCGCATGTACACCAAGACCGCCATCCTGCTGGGCCTCGGTGAATCTGTCGAGGAGGTGCTGGAGACGATGCGGGACCTGCGCGGGCAAGACGTCGACATCCTCACCCTGGGCCAGTACCTCCAGCCCACCAGAAAGCACGTCCCCGTGGCCGAGTTTCTGCACCCGGACCGTTTCCGGGAGTACGAGGAACGGGGCATGAAGCTCGGCTTCCGCTACGTCGCCGCGGGCCCCATGGTGCGCAGCTCCTACCGGGCCGCGGAGTTCTTCGTGGAGAAGATGCTCCAGCGCTAGGCCCTCACCCGGCCTCTTGCCACCTCTCTCCCACAGGGAGAGGGGTCGTATTCGACTACTCGGATACACTCCTGGGCAACCGCCCCGCACCATACTCGTGGTTCGCAAAGATGCGAGTCGCCGTTGCGCGGATCGCCGATGTGGACGTGAGCATGAAGACCGCGTGCTGTTCGGCGGCGCCCCGATACTTCGAAACCGTTAAAGAAAGAAGTGTCATCCGACTGTCGTTCTTCTGGCGTCCATCAGACATTGTGCGCGCAAGTTCAGGTCCAGTAACTTTTTACCCGTGACCGGAATGAACCGAAAAATTACGATCAACGGAGAAAAAGTGGCCCTGTGGCGAACCAACCTCGGGCTCACCCAAGCCAGTTTCGCCGAAAGGACCGGTTGCAGCGAGCGGACAATACAAAGGGCAGAGACGGGGAAAAGAGTCCGGCTTCGGACCGCAATGGAGATCGCCCAAGCTCTTGGTGTCGAACTGCCGACCATCGTGCCGTTGAAGCCGGGACCCGACGACAAGCGCCGGCGCGATGGCGAGGGGCCGTCCGTCGAACCGCGACGGATTGATGGCGGCATCCACGAAGACAGGGTGGTGGCCGCGTTCAAGGCCGCCGACTACGCCATTCAACACACCCTTGGCGGCGTGGGCGAGTACGGAATGAACGAGTTGACCGAAGTGCTGTCGATGCTGGCGATACGCTACGGCTGTGACAGCCTCAAGGCAGTGCGGGTTACGTTCAAGCAAGGAATGTTGACGGTTCCCAACGTGGCCCTCGCGGTTGAAAAGAGTGCTCTTCGCGACGGAGAGGCACGGGTCTAACTCAAGCCATTCGCAAAATACCTGACGGAGGTAAGCCGATGACGGAGAGCGAGATCACTGAGGTTCGTCGAACGTTGTCGTGTCCCCGTTTCATCCGGCGAGCCGCATGTGCGTTCACGCTGGTGGTCGCGCTCTGCATCACTCCTTCCATTGCGCGTGCGGATTCGGTTGGCGGGTTTTGGAACGACTACCTGATCCACGCGAGCAGTTGCGAGGACGCGCTCAACGACACGGTGTCGAAGGGAACGCGTTGCCTGTTTGGCAACGGCTTGAAGCTCATGCTGGACGAAAGCCTGCGCCTGGGAGACGCATACGGAAAAACGGTGTTCGGGCGGCACTTCCAGGTCGCCGGAAACCTGACGTATTCCCCACTCCCTGGCAGGGTCGGAATAGAGGGCGACATCGACATGGTGCTTCCGTTCGCAGGTGCGACATTGCCGGTCAGCCGGCAAGGGGTTTCCGCGTTTTTCTTTCAGCAGGGCGTTACCCGTTCGTGGGACGGCTCCGGTTCCAGCCTCTTCCGCAACGACCTGCGACATGGAATGGTCCACCGCCTTCGGATTTCAGGCGCCCCGGACGCGGACATATTTGGAATCTCGGCGTTTCATCTGTTCAATGCCGAGCGTGGACACAGGGTACTGGTACCTGGGCTCGACTATACCGGGCGGTGGGGCATCGGTTCGTTCCGCTACTATGTTCCTATCACGGGCTGGCGCCCAGGCAGCTCCGGCTACGAGGAGCGCGCCCTCGAGGGCCTGGAGCTTGGGATGCGCTTCGATCTGACCACAACTCTCCGTCTCAACACGGTCGGTTATCGCTGGAGGGCCGAGGACGGCTCCAATCAGTGGAATGCGGGCGCCCGCGTGGATCTCGACTGGCGCCCGCACCCGTGGCTCAAGTTCGGCGCCGGCTACGACGGCATCGGCAGAGGCAAGGGTTCCAGCAGCTTTCAAGTGGCGCTTCAATTGCCGTTCGGCGGTCCGCCAGAGCGGCCTGCCTGGAAAGGCTTGGGTGTGGCTGCGGACCATTCACCGCCAACGGCTGAGGACTTGTGGCGGCCGATCGAAGACATTGGCCCGATCAGGGTCGCCAAGCGGCAGAGCGCATCCGGCCTCGTAGGGAAGGCGCGGGTCCGGTTCCTGCAGGACGCGGTCGGCAGCGGTGAAGCGGTCCGGTTGAAGGTGTTGTTGCCGGCTGTTGCTCCGGAAGACATTCGGGTGGTGGTGCGGCTCGTTCCGGGAGACGGGGAGAATCCTGTGGTGGCAGGAGAGGACTTCGTTGACGAGCCCGTCGAGACCACGATTCGGAAGGGTACAGCGAGCAGCACCGTCTCGATCACGCTTCTGCGGAACGACAACATGGAGCAGCCGCGGAGCTTGGGCGCCACCGTATCCATGGCCTCGTGAGAGCGAAACACCGCCGCACCCAATCGAAAGGTGTCCATCCCCATGAGTAAGATTGCTTTCTCGCGAACAATATTGAGCCTCGTTATTGCCGGAATCGTGTTTGTGGGGTTGGCGTCTTGTGGAGGAGGCGGTGATGGCGGGGGAGGCGGTAATGGGACGGTCGTGTTGCCGCCTGGCAACCGTGCGCCAGTGGTCGCGCGAATGATTGTGCCGGCAACGATTACCATAGTTCTCGCTCTGGACGCCGGGGATCCGACCAGAGCGAGGTGGCTAACACCACAAGGCCTCGACCATTACTTCTCCGACCCCGACGGAGATACCCTCGGCTACAGCGTGCGATCAAGCGACCCCGGTGTTGTGGAACCACGGGTTGCGGAGCTTATCGACGACGAAGAACGAGTTGCCGTTGTCGGATTGCGCAGCGGCACCGCAACCATCACGGTCACCGCCAGAGACCCCGGTGGGCTTACCGCCAGGCAACAGTTCCGGGTAACCGTGAGGCAAACGACCTCGCGCAACCGGACACCGGTCATCAGGACCCGGTTTCAGGATCTGACGCATACGGTATCCTCGCTGGAAGATCAGCGCAGGACATGGACTTTCAACCTGGCCTCATACTTCTCGGACCCCGACGGCGACAGGCTGACTTACAATGCGACCACTACCAATGTTTTCATTGCCGCGGTTTCGGCAACGGGTAACCAACTGAACGTGAGGTCGGGGGTCGACGGAGCCGCAACCATCACCGTAACCGCAACGGATCCCGGCGGCCTCACCGCGTCGCAAAGCTTCAGGTTGACGACAACGTTCCGGCAACCGAGCAACCGTGCTCCTGTTGTGCGGCACGGGATCCGGGACGTGGCCAGCATGACCGTGGGGCAAAGCGGGGACGTCGACGTTTCGGATAATTTCTCCGACCCCGACGGGGACAGGTTGACCTATTCCGCGAGGTCGAGTGCGTCCGACTTCGTGCGGGCCTCGATGTCGGGCGGCACGCTGACGTTCACCGCCGTGCAGGCGTTCTCGAGCGGCACGGTGACGATCACCGTAACGGCGCGCGACCCGCACGGCGCAACAGCCGAACTCAGCTTCCAGGTCTTGGACGTTGATCGTACCGAGCTCTATGGCGCGATAGGGTTCGGCCTCAAGAGAGACCAAAGCACCCCGTGTTCACAAGATTATGCGGTCTACATGGCGTGGAATCACAGCAACGAAGTTGAAGCTGAGTTCGCGGCCCTCAATGGATGTCACCAGCAGGGTGGAGTAAACTGCAGGGTCCAGAAGTTTGGTAGTGCCTACGGTGCTGGTAACGAATGTGGCGCGCTTGCATATGGCGAAAATTCCCGAGGACAATGCAAGCTATGGAGCGGGCTAGGAAGTACAAGATCTGCAGCTGAGACGAGGGCGCTCGCCAATTGTAGGAGCGGGGGGTATAGCTGTTCGCTGCAAAGAGGTGCCGGCGGAGCCCGGTTTGCTCAGTGTTCAAAATAGGCCTTGCTCAACACGAGCAATGGAACCACATTCAGGCGCAGGTTTCTCCACCCGCGTGCGCGTCGATTTCCTCGATTAATGATCGTGCCAACCAGGCTTACGAAATTCGGCCTGCCGCAACGCTGCCGGCCAGTGGTTCGTCGTGCAGTAACCTGACGTGTCCATACGCCACGTCAATGGCTCGATTGAATCACACATAGGGCTAACCTATCGGCGAGTCTGTAAATCCCCTCACAACCCGTCGCCTCGTCAGGGCGAGCAGTGCGGCCACGGGTGAGTTTGAAACTCGCCCTTACACCCGTCTCCTCACGTCGGTGCCCTTGACGCGCCGGGACCACCTGACCTATAGGGAGGTCCTCGACGAAGGCACTGAACCGGAAGGTGGCCGTCCATGGAGATGACGACCCGGCAGGAGAACGCGATCCTAACCCAGACAGGGAGCAGCACGCCGATGGGGGAGTTGCTGCGGCGCTACTGGTGGCCGGTCGGGATCTCGGCGCATCTCAAGGACAAGCCGACGTTCATCCGCGTCATGGGCGAGGACCTCGTGCTGTTCCGGGACGGCAAGGGTAGGGCGGGGGTGTTGGGGGCGTACTGCGCGCACCGGCGTGCGAACTTGTGCCTGGGCGACGTCGAGACGGGCGGCCTGCGCTGCCGGTACCACGGCTGGCTGTACGACGTCGAGGGCCGCCTCCTCCAGACTCCCGGCGAGCCGCCGGAAAGCAAGCTCAAGGATGGCATCCGCCAGCTCGCCTATCCGGTGGAGGAACTGGGCGGGCTGGTGTTCGCCTATCTCGGGCCGCAGCCGGCTCCGCTGCTGCCGCGGTATGACTTCCTAGTGGGGGACGGCGAGACCTACGTTACGGTGCAGGGGCTTCAGGACTGCAACTGGTTGCAGTGCGTGGAGAACGGCCTCGACCCGGTGCACCCGAGCTTCACCCACGGCGGTGCGTGGCCGGATATCCGCAGCACCGAGCCCGACCTGGGATTCGAGGAGACCCGGTGGGGGCTCGTCTACAAGGCCTACCGGGAGTCCGACAAGCCCGGAGAGTTCAACTACCGCGAGCACCACCTGCTCATGCCGGGCATAAGCTGCGGCGGCAGCGGCGGCCGCTACCTCAAGGGTCCGTCTGGCGGCACGCCGGTGTCGGCGGCGCGCTGGAGCGTGCCCATTGACGACACGCATACGCTGCTCATGCGGGTGCGGTTCAAGCCGGCGGACAATCCCGGCAAGTACGAAGGGGATCCGTTCAGCAAGCGCTGGATGCCTCCCAAGGACTTCATCGAGCCCTACAAGGAGTACCGGGACTCGGACAATCCGGTGCTTGGCTACGACATCCCGCCGCTCCACTTCATCGAGGACGGCATGGTGGTGGACAGCCTGGGTCCGAGGGTGGACCGGGAGAAGGAAAACCTCTCGTCCACCATCGACGACGGCATCATCCGCCTGCGCAGCATGTATCTCAAGGAGATCGAGAACGTCCGGCTCGGGCGCGATCCCAAGAACGTCATGCGGGATCCGGACAAGAACCAGACCGTGGTTATCACGGCCTACGAGCGATGGGTTTCCGAGGCCGAGCGCGAGGAACTCGAAGGCTCGGTTTCATCCTGAAGGGGGTAGGGGACATGGCTGTCCACCACGTCAACGAGAACGGTGCCGAGATGGTCAAGACCGCGCGCGGGGAGACGAAGTACCTCCACCGCGACGAGAAGGGCGGGGGGCCGTCGATCATGATCCGCCACTGGGGTCCCGACACCGACATCCCGGTGCACAGCCATCCGTTCAACGAGATGTTCTACGTGCTGGAAGGGGAGGTGGAGATCGGCGACACCCTCTACACCGCCGGGTCCTGCGTGTTCATCGAGGGTGGCACGCCCTACGGTCCCACCCGCGCGCCCAAGGGGGTGAAGGTGCTGCGATACGCCGAAGCGTACCAGAAATAGCGGTCATGTGAATGAACCGGCAGGACACAGGAAAGGGGAAACGACGATGAAGACACGCAGACTGTGTGCGTTCGCGATAGTCGGGCTCTTTCTCTTCGGGGCGCAGTCGGCGTACGGCGCCAACGCATACGAGCAGCTCGTGGCGGCGTCCAAGGCCGAGATGGAAAAGACCGGCGGCAAGCTCAGGATGTCTTTGGACTGGCCCAAGCGGGACACCAAGAACGTGCTCCCGGCCTTCAGCAAGGCCTACCCGTTCATCAAGGAGATCTCCTACAAGCGCGAGCGCGGGATCGGACCCTTCGGGCAGTTCCTGATCCAGTACAAGCAGGGCACGAACCCGCCCTACGACGTCATGCACATCGCTAGCGAGTTCCAGGCCCAGTACCTGAAGGATGGTGCGTTCGTGAAGCCTCCTTTCAGCTACGCGGACGTCAACAAGCACATCCCCAAGGGTTGGCCGAAGCTGGACTCAAGGGCCATGGACCCCGACGGGAATTTTCTTTCCACCACGGGCAACGTCAGGGGCAACGCGTACAATCCCACGCTGGTTCCCAAGGGCAAGGAGCCGACGAGCTGGGACGCGTGCCTCGACCCCATGTGGAAGGGAAAGTTCATGGTCGACACCCGCAACAAGCTGCAGGCGCTGCAGCATGATTCCAAGACCCGCGAGACGCATCTCAAGTGGCTCAAGGGAATCATCGCCAACGGCGCCGTGTTGACGCGTGGCCAGGGGACGATCCTGCGCAAGATCGCTTCCGGAGAGTTCCCGCTGGGGTGCGGCATCAACTACCACACCGCCAACCGCATGATCGACGGCGGCGTGAAGAACCTCGTGTACACCCAGCCGGGCCCGGTTCCGCTCGAAATAGGCACCCGGGTGTATGTGGCCGAGTGGTCGAAGACCCCGGCCACCACCCAGCTTTGGGCGGTGTGGATCTCCACCGGCGGGCAGGACGTGCTCGAGAAGTACGCCTACCGCGGCTTTCCGTGGGATCCGTCTTCCAAGAAGTATCCGCTGGCCAAGGGCAAGCACGTCGCCATCTGTGGAGCGGATTGCGCGCGCAAGTGGGACAACTACAACCGCGAGTACCAGGAAATGCTGGGGCTGCCGGCGGCCAAGAAAAAGAAGTAGGGGCGAGGCGCCCGACTCGTGGAGGGGTCGCTTGAAGCCCGCGTTGCGGTGGACCCCTGTAGGGGCGACCGGCCGGTCGCCCCTACCCGGACCGGGTTCTAATCGGGTTGGCTCAGGAAGTCGCCGACGAGCCGGTTGAACCGCTCCGCCTGATCCCAGAAGGCCCAGTGGCCGCAGTGGTTGAAGACGTGGAGCTCCGCGTCCGGAAGCGCCTCGAACAGCAGCACCCCTCTTTCCAAGGCCACGCCCCGGTCGTTCCTTCCCCAGATGAGCAGCGTCTTGTTCCGGATCTCCGACAGCCCTTCTCCCACGGGCTTCAAGGGAGGCGCCTCCCACCGCTTCACGATGGCGTCGAAACGGGATCCCGTGCTCATTTCGTAACGTTCCGCCACCAGCTCATCGGTAACCAGCTCGCTCCGAAACAGAGTATTCAGGGTCACCGCGCGCATGTTTTCAAGTGAAGGGGTGTACTCCCGCAAATCCTGGTTGTGCTTCTTGCCCTGGGCCACCGCCGCGGCCGATCCCGGCGGCGACAACGTCCCGCTGGATATGAGCACCAGCCGGCTCGCCCGCGGGTCTTCCAGCGCGATCCTCGCGGCGATGTAGGCGCCCATGGAATTGCCGAGGAGGTGGAAGCGTTTCAGTCCCAGCGCGTCGATGAACTTCCGCGCGTGGGTCACCCGGTAGTCCATGGAGTAGTCCGTGGGGTTGTCGGTGTTTCCGAACCCGGCCTGGTCGAACGCGTAGAGGCACAGCCCCGAGGCGGCCAGCGGCTCCATGTTCAACTTCCAGGCGACGAGGGAGCAGACCCCGGGCGCGCCCCCATGGATCATCACCACCGGGTGGCCGCTTCCCGCGGTCTGGTAGAACGTCCTGAGCCCGTCGACTTCCAGGTATCGTTGCTCGATGGCCATGACAGCTCCTCCCATTGCTTGCTCGCCGCCCTTGAACGGGGTTCTCCGGTCGTAGTAGAAGCCCCGCGAGAGCCATACAACATAGGCAAAACCCTGTTCAACTCGTCATGATGTCCTTCGACTCCGCTTCGCTACGCTCAGGACGAACGGAACGATGGTCCCGACACCGTTCGTCCTGAGCGTAGCGAAGCGAAGTCGAAGGACACCCAGGCTCAAAGATGACGGTACCCACAGGATCACACGCTACCGGCCGCGCACCGGGCTGGCTCGGGTGGGCGCGGGAGCACCTCGGCGCCCTGCTGGCCGTCGTGCTCACCGTCTGGCTCGTCATCGTACCCCTCGCGACCCTGATCATCTTCAGCTTTCGCCTGGGCAATCCTTGGGATCCCGGCGGCTTCACCCTCGATCACTACGCCAGCGCCTATTCCGATCCGCAGACGTACTCCATGTTCTTCAATACGGCCCTGCTGGCGGTATTCAGCACCGCCATCTCCGTGGGGCTGGCGACCCTCTTCGCCTTTCTCACCGAACGTACCGACATGCCGTTCCGCAACGTCGCCTGGGGCCTCATCCTGGTGCCCATGGCCATGCCGGGACTGCTTTTCGCCGTCTCCTGGACCTTCCTCCTCTCGCCGCAGATCGGTCTCTTCAACGTGTGGATGCGCGGCGCGGCGGGATGGCTTGGGGTGGAGCTGACGAGCGGCCCGCTGAACATCTACAGCCTCTGGGGCATGGTGTTGCTGGAGGGTCTCAGGGGGGTCACCACCACTTTCCTGATCATGGTGGGAGCGTTCCGGGCCATGGACCCGAGCCTGGAAGAGGCGGCGCGTGTGGCCGGCGCCTCCGGCCGCCGGACCTTCTTCGGCATCTTCCTGCCGCTGCTGACTCCAGCCATCCTGGGCGCTACCATGTACAGCTTCATGACCCACCTGGAGTCGTTGGAGGTTCCGCTGGTCATCGGCCTGCCGGCGCGGATTCACGTATTCCCCACCTATATCTTCTATACGACACAGCGCTACACGCCCCCCGAATACGGGCTGTCGGCCGCCCTGGGGGCCAGTTTCCTCCTGGTGAGCATCCTCCTGGTGTATGCGTACCGCTATGCCATGAGGCAGGAAGGGCGCTTCGCCACCATCACCGGGAAGGGGTACCGCCCACGCGTGATGGCGCTGGGGAAGTGGCGTTACGTCGCGTTCGCGGTCTTCTTCGCCTACTTCGCCCTCACGATCCTGGCGCCCAGCTTCGTACTGCTGTGGAGCTCCTTGCTGCCGGTCTACATCACCCCTTCATGGGAACTGTTGTCCGATTTGAACCTGGAGCACTACCGGGAGATCTTCTCCGACAGCGAGGTCTGGGACGCGACTGTCAACACCATCGTGGTGGCTCTGGGCGCCGCCACCCTGACCATGCTTCTCTCCCTGGTCGTCGCCTGGGTCATCCTCCGCAAACGGTTCAGGGGAAGGACGGTTCTCGACGCCGTCACGTTTCTGCCACACGCCCTCCCGGGCGTGATCATTGCCATCGCGTTCATGTTCCTGTATCTCCAGCCACCGTTTAGCGAACTGCGCCTCTACGGGACGGTGTGGATCATCGTGCTGGGACTCACCGTCAGCTACATTGCCTTCGGCAGCCGCAACATGACCGCGGCGCTGACCCAGGTACACGTGGAGCTGGAGGAGGCCAGCCACGTGTCGGGCGGCAAATGGCTCACGCTGATGCGCCGGATAGTGCTGCCGCTGGTGCTGCCCGCGTTCATCGGCGGCTGGATCTGGGTGGCGTCCCATTCCCTCCGCAACTTCTCCGTGCCGCTGATCCTGGCCACCCACGAGAACTGGACGTTGTCGGTGGTCATGTGGCGCTCCTGGGAAGACGGCTATCCCGGACAGACCTCGGCCCTGGGCGTGCTGCTCATCGTCGCCCTGGCGGTCCTGACCGTGGGCGGCCGCTGGCTGGTGGCGCGCTTGAGCCGGCGGCAGGAGTCGTGAGCACGGCTTGCGAGTGCTGATTTGGTTGACGGTCCCTTGGCGCTAAGTTATGGAAAACGTTTGGCGCCGGGATGGTGGAATGGGTAGACACACGGGACTTAAAATCCCGCGGGCCTCGGCCTGTGCCGGTTCAAGTCCGGCTCCCGGCACCAGCCACCAGCGCCGCGCGCGCCCTCAACCCGACCCTCTCCCGGAGGGCGAGGGGGTCAGACGGAACCCCGACTAGCTCTGCTCGTAGAAGATCTCGCCGGTGGCGCCGGTGTCGTAGCCGCCGAGGGACTGCATCGCGAGCTTGAACTCCTCCGACCGGAGAACCTCCAGCAGCGTCGCGCCGGTGGGCGATTCGTAGAAGGACCGCAACAGCAGCAGGTCGTATTGCTCGTCCCCTACCGGGATGAAATCCAGCCCAAGGGCATCGGCCGCGGAGCGGATCCCCAGGCCGGTATCCGCCAGTCCGCTGGCCACCGCCACGGCAACGGCCATGTGGGTGAATTCTTCGTGGTCGTAGCCTTGTATGGCCTTGGCGTCGATGCCGAGCCGCGCGAGCTGGTAGTCCAGCAGTACCCGGGTCCCGGAACCGGGCTGGCGGTTGACGAACCGGAGGTCCGGGCGTTCCAAGTCGCCGACGTCCGACAGTCCCATGGGATTGCCGCGGGGCACCAGCAAGCCTTGGCTCCGCCGGACGCAGTGCACGAGGACCACCGGCACGTCCGGGAGCACGCGCCTGATGTCCGGGGTGTTGTAGTCGCCGGTGGCGGGGTCGAGCAGGTGGGTGCCGGCCATGTGGGTCTCGCCGCGGCGGACCGAATGCAGGCCTCCCAGGCTGCCCACGTTGGCGGTGGCGATCTTGAGGCGCGGGTTCCGGCGCTTGATCTGGTCCTCCAGCACGCTGATGGAGAGGTCGTGGCTGCCGGTGCAGAGCACCGTGTGCTCGATCTCCTCCGGTGAGCGCAGGAGCTCGATGTCGACCTCCTCGCCGGCGTTGATCCCCTCCACCGTCCCCGGAATGCGCAGGAACCCGTCTGCGCGCACCATGGTGGTGATGACGCCGGCTCCACGCGCCAGCGGAACCGCCATGAGCCTGTCCTCGACCCTGCCCAGGGTCACCCGGACGAACTCCTCCAGGCCGAGCCGGGACGGGATCTTGCGGGGCGCCACGGCCCGGATCCTGGCGGGGGAGGCGGCGCCCGCACCCAGCATCCCCTGCAATGCAGGCTGAAGGATCTCGCGGGCGATGACGATGGCGGACACGGGGTAGCCCGGGATGCCGATGACCGGCTTGCCGCCGACCACCCCCAGGACCGCGGGTTTCCCGGGCATGACGTCGATGCCGTGAACCAGCAGGCGGCCGGCGCCGTCGATCACCTCGGCGGTGAAGTCGTGCTCGCCCGCTGACGATCCGGCGATGAGGGCGACCAGGTGGTGGCCGTCGACGGCGTCGGCGAGCGCCTGTTTCAATAGAGCGGGATCGTCAGGGACGGCCGTCAACGTCTCCGCGGCGCCGCCGCACTCGGCGGCCATGGCCGCCAGCACGGTGGAGTTGAAATCGATGATCTCGCCGGGACGGGCGGTCTCTCCCGGCGCGGTGATCTCGTCGCCGGTGGGAATGATCGCCACCTTGGGGCGCGCCTTGACACGAAGGGTGGTATGGCCCGCCGCCAGCACCGCCCCGAGATCATAGGGTCTCAAACGATGGTTCCGCGGCAGCAGCAGCTCGGTGGCCACCACGTCCTCGCCCACCAGGCGCACGTTCTGCCACGGGGTCGCCGCCTCGTCGATGGACACGGCGCCTTCGCCCGCGTCCCGCACCTTCTCGATCATGATCACGGCGTCGGCCCAGGGCGGCAGGGGCTGGCCGGTGTCCAGGTAGGCGAAGCATCCCTCGGCTTCGGCCTCGTCCGCCAGGAGCCGGAGCCGCCGGGGGGAGAACTCCGTGGCTCCGAAGGTGTCCTCGGCGCGCACGCAGATCCCGTCCATGGCCGAACCGTGGTAGTGGGGCGAGGAGATTCGCGCGAACACCGGTTCGGCGGTGACCCGGTGGAGGGCCTGGCCGACCTCCACCGTCTCGTCCTCCAGACGGATGCCGGCCACGGCTTCCAGGAACAGCTCCCGCGCCTCCGCCAGCGGGGTTTTCTTGAGATAGCGTTTCCTTGCCATGCTCTTCGAGAATCAGAAAAGCAGCACGTCCACCTCTTCCCCCTCCTCCAGTCCCTCCCGGTTGAGGTCGATGCGGATCATGCCGTCGGCCTTGACCAGGGTGAAGATGGCGCCGGACTTGCTCGGCAGCGGGGAGGCGTGGAGCGCCTCACCCCTTTTCTCGAGGATGACCCGCACGTAGTCCTCCCGGCCGGTCTGCGAGGCGACGTTGGTGTCGAGCAGCGCGCGGACGGTCCCGCGCCGAAGGTGGGCGGCAGCATCGTCCTCGCCGCCCAGCGCGCGGATCAGCGGCGCCGCGAAGAGATCGAATATCACCAGCGCGGATACCGGATAGCCGGGAAGGCCCAGCACGGGCTTCCCGGCGGCCTGGGCATAAATGGTGGGCTTGCCGGGGCTTACCGAGATCCCGTGGAAGAAGATCCTGGCATCGGGCAGCGAGCGGATGACCTCCACCGCCATGTCGCGGGTTCCCATGGAGCTGCCGCCGGAAAGCAGCACCAGGTCACCCCAGTCCAGGCCCTCGTCCAGCGCGGCGCGCAAGTCCCCGGCGTCGTCGGCCACGACGCCGAGGTCGTTCAGCTCGGCGCCCCACTCGGCGACGAGTCCCGCCAGCGAGTGCTGGTTGATGTTGCGCACCTGTCCGGGGCGCGGCTCGCGGTCCACCGCGACGATCTCGTCGCCGGTGGATACCAGGGTGATTCGCGGCTTCCGGTAGACCGGCACCGACTCGATCCCGATCCCGGTGAGAGCGCCCAGATCGTGGGCACGCAGCCGCCGCCCCCGCGGGAACACCGGATCGCCTTTGTGGATATCGTCGCCGACCTGGATCACGTTGAGCCAGGGCGAGGCGCTGCGCTGGATCTCCACCATGCCGTCGCCGGTCTCGTCGGTGTACTCCACCATCACCACGGCGTCGCTGCCGGGAGGGAGCATGCCCCCGGTGGAGATGCGCACGGCCTCGCGGGGTCCGATCCGGCGCGTGACCTCCTCGCCCATCTCCACCGACCCGGCGAGCTCCAGGTAGGCGGGCAGTCCGGGACTGGCGCCGAAGGTGTCCCGCGCCACGACGGCGTAACCGTCCATGGCCGCGCGGTTGAAGTGGGGCAGGTCGACCCGGGAATGCAGGTCCTCGGCCAGCACACGGCCCCGGGCGCGGATCGTGTCCACCACCTCGGAGTCCACCGCGGACACCTCTCGAAGGAGCTTCAGGGCCTCGTCCGGCGTCACGACCTTGAAGAAGGTTTTGGGTGTGCCGGTCGTGTTCATCTCGACATGTTTGGCGGGCAGGGGCTTCCCCGCGATTTCGTCAGCGCTGCGCCAGCGGCACGTTGCCGAACTTCTCGCGGATCTCTTCGGCGATGTGCTCCAGCGCCCTGTCTCGTTGGTCGTAGAGCCGCTTCAGTGTCCTTGGCGGGTGTTTGCCGACGGCGTAGGCGGTCATCAGCGGTACCGCGATGGTGCTGTCCACGTAGCAGACCACCGAGTCCGGCAGCTGATCGGGATCCACCTTGCCCCAGCTCACGGCTTCCGCGGGCGTGGCTCCGGAAAGGCCGCCGGTGTCCACGCGCGCGTCGGTGATCTGGATGAAGTAGTCGAAGCCCTTTTCCTCGAGCCCGAGCACCTCCTGGATATGGGGCTCGGTCTGGAGCAGGAAGTTCTTGGGCGAGCCGCCGCCGAGGATGACCGCGGCGCTTCGGCCGCCGGCGCGCTTGGCCTCCAGCACCAGGGCCGCGGACTCGTTCACGTCGCGCGACACGTCGAAGCGGAGTTCGTTTCCCTTGAGGGCCAGCGCCGCGACGTTCATGCCGATGGAACTGTCGCCGGGCGAGGAGGTGTACACCGGCACGCCGCTCCGGTAGGCGGCCGCCAGCAGCGAGCGCCTTTCGAGGCCGAGGATCCTTTCCCTTTCGTCGAGGTAGCGGCCCACGCGGTAGTGCATCTCCGCCGTCCCCATCTCCTTCTGGAACTCGGAAGCCTTCAGGATCTCGCGAAAGAAGTCGTCGGTGGAGATGAGCACGTCGTAGTCGAAGAAAATGTCGTAGATGCGCACCACGCCCTGGTCCCGCAGGTCGACATCGTCCGCATCGAAGGTGCCCCGGTGCATGGTGAGGCCGATGGCGAAGTGGGTGTCGTGGTAGAGGTTGGCGCCGGTGCTGACGAT
>JAJDTQ010000004.1 GCA_022827045.1 Candidatus Binatia bacterium | reverse complement strand
GTTCTCGCCCATGATCTTGGGCAGCGAGCCGGCGGCGATGTCGTCCCGGTCCAGCACCTCCTTGACCACGTTGGGGAACTTGCAGTCGCCGTGGTTGTAGTCCGAGGCGAACACCAGCCGGTCGTCGCCGATGAAGTCCATGACGAACTGCAAGGTGGTTTCGTCGGGTTCGAAGGAGAAGTAGACGTCCCGCTGCCGGATGTACTCGCTGGGGGGCATGGTCAGGAGGGGCACGGCCGCCTGCATGTACTCGTAGTGCTCGTCCAGCCGCTCCATCCAGAACGGCACCCAGCCGGCGCCGGCTTCGAGGAACGCTACCTTGAGCTTGGGGAACTTCTCCAGCACGCCGCCGCCGATGACGCACATGACGCCGATCATCTGCTCGAAGGGATGGGTGGTCGCGTGCACGAACAGCGCGTTGTCGAAACGGTCCGCGGCCGCGGCCGGCCGGCCCGAGCCCACGTGGACGCACACCGGCACGCCCAACTCCTCGGCCGTGGCGTAGAACGGGTCGAAGTCGGGGTGGTCGAGGTTGCGGCCGGCGGAGTGGGCCGAGGTGGCCGCGGCCACGAAGCCGAGATCCTCGACGCAGCGCCGCAGCTCGGCCGCCGCCTCCCCGGGATCCTGCATGGGCACGCAGGCCACGCCCTTGAGCCGTTCGGGGGCATGCCGGCAGTACTCGTGGAGCCAGTTGTTGTAGGCCTTGGCGACGGCGCAGGCATAGTCCTTGTCTTCCAGGAACGGCAGGCTCAGGAACACGGTGGTTCCGAAGTTGACCGAGATCGTGATCTGCTCGAGGTCCATGTCCTTGAGCCGCTGCACCGGGTCCCACATGCCGGTGGTGGGCTGGGGCGAGCGGTTGTGAGGCACCGCGCCGATGCCGCAGCCCACGCCCGAGGGCTTGGCCCAGATGCGGCCCTCCATGAGCAGTTGCTCGCGCCCGTCGGACTTGACCACCCGGGGCGCCTTCTTCTTGTAGGGCCCCTCCAGCAGGTCCTCCCACGGGGCGAACTTCTCCTGCACGTGGCCGTCGGCGTCGATGATCGGGAAACTTGCCATGGCTGTCTCCTGTCCGTTGTGAAGGAAAAACCGGGCGGCGTGAAACGGGGCAACCTGCGCGGGACGATTCGCTTCCGGCACCCGTGACCGCGAAGTGCGCGGGCGGTTCGAAACCCGCCCGCGCTACAGGCCCGCCGGTCCCGTCAACAGCGGGAAGGCTTTTACTTGAGGTACTTCGCCAGGAACTCGGTGCTCCGCTCCCACGCCAGGTTGGCGGCGTCGGCGTTGTAGGCGGCACCGGTCTCGTTACCGAACGCATGCTGCGCCTGGTAGCGGTAGATCTCGTGGATGACGTTGCCTTCCTTGAGGCTTGCTTCCAGGACATCCACCTTGTCCGGGGTGAAGAAGCCGTCCTCCAGCGCGAAATGGCCCTGGAACGGCATCGGGATGGTGGTCGTGTCGGCCGCTTCCGCCGGCGGAACGCCGTACCAGCAGCAAGCCGCGTCCGCCTTGGAGTACACCGCCGCCAGCACGGTCAGGGCCCCGCCCATGCAGAAACCGATGACTCCTACCTTTGGACAGCTCTGCTTCAGGTGCTCCACCGCGCTGCACACGTCCGTGTTGGCGTTCGCGAAGTCGAGGTTCTGCATCAGGTGGCTGGCTTCTTCCGCCTCCACCGTCACCTTGCCCCGGTAGAGATCCGGCACCACGGAGGTGTATCCCAGGCCCGCCAGCTTGTCGGCCACGCCCTTGATCTGGTCGTTGACGCCCCACCACTCCTGGATCACCACCATTCCCGGCGCGCTGTCACCGGCCGAAGCGCAATAGCCCGCAACCTCCTCGCCGTCGGGTCGCTTGATCGTGATTGTGTCTCCCATAACGGTCCCCTCCTGGAAATTCTGGAATTTGTTCGGCGCCAGGGCGCCGACGAAACCGATAGAATAGTACGTCTCCGTTTGCGAGTCTAGTGTCTCCAGGCACGTCCGTCAGGCCTCGATGCCGCGCGTCCAGGCCCTCCGCGGCGCAGTTGACGCACGATTCGTATTCTTGTTAAGAATACCGCGCATTCAGGGCTTTCGCGTCTTCACGCCCGCCACGGCGGTCCGGAAATCAGCGGAACAGGAAGAGAGGGAAACGCAATTGACCGAGGATGAAGTACTACAGATATTGGACTTGGTGGAGAAATCCAACTTCGACTATCTCGACCTCGAGATCGGCGATCTGAAGCTCACGGTCAGCAAGTCCGGAGTTCCCGCGGTCCCCGCGGCCGTCAGCGTGACCCAGGCGGCGCCCGCACCCGTCGCGGCTCCCGCGGTCGAGGCGCCGGCAGCACCGCCTCCAGCGGCTTCCGAGCCGGCCCCCGCAGCCGAAAGCGCGCCCGCGTCCCAGCCGGTCACCGTCAAGGAAGGCACCGTTCCGATTCCTGCGCCCATGGTCGGCACCTTTTACGCCACGCCGGAGCCCGGCGCGCCGCCGTTCGTCAAGCTCGGCGACCACGTGGACGCCGAAACCACGGTGGGCCTCGTGGAGGTAATGAAGGTCTTCAACGCCGTCAGTTCCGGCACGGCCGGCACCATCGACGAGGTCTGCGTGGAGAGCGGCCAGTTCGTCGAGCATGGTCAGACCCTCTTCCTGGTCCGCCCTGATGCCTAAAGAGGGTTTCCCCCGTGGCCGTTAGCCGTCTCCTGGTCGCCAACCGGGGCGAGATAGCGGTCCGCATCATCAGAGCCTGCCAGTCCCTGGGCATCGAGTCGGTGGCGGTGGTCTCCGAGGCCGACCGCGACAGCATGCCGGCCCGCCTCGCGAATCGAACCGTCTGCATCGGTCCGGCCCGTTCCACCGAGAGCTACCTCAAGGTGGAGGCGCTGGTGGCCACGGCCCTGGGCACCGGTTGCGACGCCCTACATCCGGGCTACGGCTTCCTCGCCGAGAAGTCCGAGCTGGCTGAGGCCTGCGCCAAGCACGGCATCACGTTCGTGGGGCCGCGCGCCGACAGCATCCGCCAGATGGGCAACAAGCTGCTGGCGCGGGCCACCGTCGGGGCCTTCGGCGTCCCGCTGGTGCCCGGCTCCGACAACGTCCGTGGGTTCGAGGATGCGGCCGGGGTGGCAGCGGAGGTGGGCTACCCGGTGCTGCTGAAAGCGGCGGCGGGAGGCGGCGGCAAGGGCATCAAGATCGTCCGGGAGGACGGCGAGCTCCAGACCGCGTTCGAGACCGCTTCCGCCGAGGCCCGGGCGGCCTTCGGCGATCCCACGCTCTACATGGAGCGCTACATCCCCAACGCCCGGCACATCGAGGTGCAGGTCATTGGCGACCGGTTCGGCAACGTGGTGCACGTGGGCGAGCGCGACTGCTCCCTGCAGCGGCGTTACCAGAAGGTGGTGGAGGAGGCGCCGGCGGCGTGCATCCCGGTGGAGCTCAGGGAGCGCATCCGGGAGGCCGGGCACAAGGTGGCCAAGGAGATCAAGTACGAGAACGCCGGCACCGTGGAGTTCATCTACGACGAGGACCGGCAGGACTTCTTCTTCCTGGAGATGAACACCCGCATCCAGGTGGAGCATCCGGTCACCGAGATGGTCACGGGGCTCGACCTCGTGCGGGAGCAGATCCGCGTGGCCGGCGGCGAACGGCTGTCGTTCTCCCAGGAGGACGTCCGCTTCAACGGCCACGCCATCGAGTGCCGCATCACCGCCGAAGCGCCGTGGCAGGGGTTCCGGCCGTGCCCCGGCGTCCTCACCCAGTGGAGCCCGCCCCAGGGCGCGGGCATCCGCGTGGATACCCAGTGCTTTCCGGGGTACCGCGTCCCGCCGTTCTACGACTCGTTGCTGGCCAAGCTCATCGTGCATGGCGACGACCGCGAGCAGGCGGTGGCGCGCATGAAGCAGGCCCTCGCACAGTTCGCCGCCGCCGGCATCGACACCACCATCCCGTTCCTGACGGCGGTCATGGAAGAGCCGGACTACGTCAGCGGCAGGGTCAGCACACGGTGGCTCGAAGGGCACCTGGACGACCTGACGGCCCGCCACGCGTGACCGCCGCCGCCACGACGACCCGTTCCGAAAGAATCTGGTAGGGGCGACCGGCGGTCGCCCCCCAATCTGCAGGCTGTTCGGCTTCCCGCGGTCAGTCCTTGATGAACTCCCGGATTACCCTGTGCGCCTCCTCCGGGTTCGAGAAGAAATAACTGTGCCGCTCGCCCGGGAGCACCACCAGCTTCGCGCCGGGAATACCTTCGACAAGGATCTCGGCGCCCTTCCGGTGTGACATGTCGCTGACCACCGCGTGGTCGTCGTCGCCCACCAGCACCAGCGTCGGCACGGTGATGTCCTTGAGGCGGTGGCGGGTGTCGTGCTCCTGGCGCGCGATGACGTGGCGGAAATAGCACTCCACCGACGACATGTTGGCCATCCGCACCTTGAGGCAGTTCTCGATCTCTTCCGGGTGTTCCTTCTGGTACTGCTCGGTCCACCCCACCTCGACGGTGTGGTCCCGCACGTATTTCTCGTAACCCCACTCGACCATCTGCGTGGCAATCTTGAGCGGGATGCCGTGGGCGTCGGGATGAGCCGCGCCGGACGAGGCGAGGATCAGCTTCTTCACCCGCCCGGGGTGCTCCAGGGCCAGCAGTTGCGCCACCCGGCCACCCATGGAATGCCCGCACACGATGGCGTCGGTGGCGCTCACGTGGTCCATTACCGCCGCGATGTCGTCGGCGAACATTCGGGTGGTGTAGCGCATGGGCGTCCGGGTGGAGCGTCCGGTGCCGCGAAAGTCCGTGATGATGGTGCGGTGGTCGCGCGAGAACTCGGGCACCTGGAACAAGTTCCACACGTCGCCGTCGCACGCCGTCTCCGAGATGAACACGAAAGGCGGTCCGTCTCCCTGGACCTCGTAGTAGATGTCGGCGTCGCCGACGTTCAGTGTTGGCATGAAACCCTCCGAAATTGTTTGAAATTGGCTGGAGTCCGTGGCACTTGCATGAAGCCAATAGCACAAACCCGCAACCGGAGACAGCGGCTGCCCGGCCGGGATGATTTGCAACCGGTTGAAGCATTGGCTTTAATCGGGCGTATGTGCGAAAATGCGCGATTTAATTTGGGTAAATCAAACCTAAGGGGGTTCATATGATCAGGAAAACAGGATTGGCAATCGCGCTCGTGGCGGCCCTTGCCCTGACGGCGGGCAACGTCGTCGCCGCGGACGACTTCTTCAAGGGCAAGACCATACGAGTCATCGTCGGCTACGCGCCCGGTGGCGGTTACGACACCTATACCCGTCAGATCGTTCGCCATCTCGGCAAGCACCTTCCCGGCAACCCGAGCTTTATCGTGCAGAACATGACCGGCGCCGGCAGCCTCATCGCCGCCAACTACATCCAGAAGCGGGCCAAACGCGACGGGACGGTGCTCGGGGTCTGGAACAACGGGTTCGTGACCGCACAGGCCCTCGAAGACCCCAAGGTCCGGATCAAGTCGCAGGATCTGACCTGGATCGGCGCTCCGGTCAAGGGCATACCGGCATGCGCGTTCATGGGCTGGTCCGGCGTCCGGACGTTGAAGGACATGAGCGATCCCAAGAAGCCCATCAAGATGGGTGGCACCCGCGCGGGCGCCACCGGCGTCGACCTGCCGAAGATCCTCAACAAGACCATCGGCACGAACTTCGACGTGGTGGCGGGTTATAGCGGAACCGCCACGTCGCGGATCGCCATGCAGTCCAAGGAAGTCGCCGGCGCCTGCTGGGGCTGGGAGTCCATGCGGGTCACGGCCCGGGCCATGCTCGACGCCAAGGGCGACGACAAGATGATCCCCGTGCTCACGCACCGGAGGATCCCCGACCCCGAGCTCAAGGACGCGCTCATCATCCCGGAAGTGGTCGCGAAGGTGGGTGGCAAGCAGCACCTCGAGACTTACACGGGCTGGGTCAACCAGTATGAGTTCCAGCGGCCGTTCTCGGCTCCTCCGGGCGTACCCGCCAAGCAGGTCGAGCAGCTGCGGGCCGCTTTCAAGAAGACGCTGGAGGATCCTGCTTTTCTGAAGGAGGCCAAGGAAGCCAAGCTCATCATCGAGTACGTCTCGGGTCAGGACATCGAGAAGTTCGTCGAGCAGATTCTCGGCATGTCCGCGGCGTCCAAGGAAGCGCTGAGCTTTCTGGTGCGGAAGAAGAAGTAGCAGCCCCGGCCTCGGGTCTGCCGTTTGACGTCGGACGGGGGGAGGGGCGTTCGTTCCTCTCCCCGTCTACATCATCCTTCCAGCTTCACCCTCCTACAAGGCCCGTAACAGGGTAGTGCCATGGATCACGCGGCTGCCTCGCGCACCGCAGTACTTCATACCGAGCGGCTTGCGATCCTGGCGCTGCTCGTGGGCGCCATCGCCACGGCCTTCGCCCCCATTCTCGTACGCCTGAGCGAATTGGGTCCGAGCCCGACAGCCTTCTACCGTTTCCTGCTGGCGATACCCCTTTACTGGGTCATGGCGCTCGCGGTGCCGGGCAGAAGCCTGCGCGTGCGCCCTGAGAAACCTCACGGTTCGAGGGTGTATCTCCTGATGGTCATGGCGGGCGCCTTTTTCGCGGGCGATATGTCGGCGTGGCACTATTCGATTGTCATGACGACGGTGGCCAATGCCAGCCTGCTCTTGAACGTGACCCCGGTGTTCGTCGTTCTGGGCGGTTGGTTCCTGTTCCGCACGCGGGTGACCGGAACGTTCATGATTGGTCTTGCGACGGCCATGGCCGGCGTGGCCGTGCTTTCGGGGGCGAGCCTGGCGCTCAGCCGTACACACGTTATAGGCGACGTCCTGGGGGTGGTGACGGCCATGTTCTATGCCGCTTACCAGTTGACCGTCGAGCGCCTGCGGCGACGTTTCTCCACCATCACGATCCTGCTCTATGCCATGCCGGTGAGTGCGATGGTCACTCTGATGGTCACGCTCGTGAGCGGGGAGACCATGGCCGTCATGACGCCCGCGGGGTGGGCGGTGTTGGTCGCCCTGGCGGCCGGGCCGCAAGTGCTCGGCCAGGGCCTGATCGCCTGGGCCCTGGCGCACCTGCCGGCGAGCTTCGTTTCCGTCAGTCTCCTGGTGCAACCAATCGTCGCCGCCACGGTCGCCTGGATCCTGTTCGACGAGCGTATCGGCGTGCAGCAGGCGGTTGGCGCGGTTGCCGTTCTGACGGGAATCGTCATTGCCCGGCAGGGGAGCGCGCACCGGTGACCGGGGTGCGTGAACGGGAGCTTCTCCGCGGTTTGTTCGAGGCGGCGGTCGTCGCTACGGACCCGGCGAAGGTCGTGCCGCCGCATCTGCCTTCGCCGCCGCCGGGCCGCACGCTGGTGCTGGCGGCCGGCAAGGCGGCGGCTTCCATGGCCCGCGCCGTCGAGCAAAGCTCGCCGGGCGAGATCGAAGGCGTCGCCGTGACCCGCTACGGCCACGGAGTCGATTGTGAGCGCATCGAAGTGGTCGAGGCCGGCCATCCGCTGCCCGATGCGGCCGGGCAGGGCGCGGCGTCGCGCTTTCTTTCAGCCGCTGCCGATCTGGGGTCGGACGACCTGCTGCTGTTCCTTCTGTCTGGCGGCGCGTCCGCGCTGCTGGTGGAACCGCAACCGGGCCTCGGTCTAGCCGACAAGCAAGCCATCAATCGCGTGCTGCTGGAGGCCGGCGCTCCCATCGCCGAGATGAACTGCCTGCGCAAGCACCTCTCCGCCATCAAGGGCGGACGCCTCGCAGCCGCCGCAGCGCCGGCCCGGGTCGTGACCCTCGCCATCTCGGACGTGCCGGGGGACGATCCGGCGGTGATCGGCTCCGGTCCGACCGTGGCCGACCCCACCACCTGTGCCGACGCGCTCGTTGTTGCCGGCCGCTATGGAATTGTCTTGCCGTATGCTGCCCGCACGGCGCTGGAGCAGGGGCGGTGGGAAACGATGAAGCCCGGCGATCCCCTTCTTGCCCGGACCGACTACGCGCTGGCGGCACGTCCTGCGGACGCACTTGCGGCCGCTGCCGCACGAGCACGTACGCTGGGCCACGATGCAGTCGAGCTAGGCGATGATCTTCAGGGAGAGGCGGGAGACATGGGCGCCGCACATGCGGAGTTGGCGCGCCGGCACGGCCGTGGCGTGTTGATCTCGGGTGGTGAAGCGACGGTCACCGTCAGGGCTCTGAGTGGAAAAGGCGGCCCCAACTGCGAATATCTGCTGGCGCTAGCCGTGGCGGTCGGCGGCACACCCAACATTCACGCCATCGCCTGCGACACCGACGGCATCGACGGTTCCACCGACGCCGCAGGCGCCTTCATCGGTCCCGACACCTTGGCGCGCGCCCGCGCCGCCGGCATGGACGCCCGGGAAATGCTCACGCGCCACGACAGCTACGAGTTCTTCCGGCGACTTGGGGATTTGGTGGTGATCGGCCCGACGCGTACGAACGTCAGTGACCTTCGGGCGATTCTGATCACCTAACAGCCGTGGATCGATGGCCGCCCCGTGTGCGAGTACATTGCCTTGAACTCTCTCCACATCCCTTCCAGCGCCCGGTTCACCATCTCCCGGGTCGGTCGCAACGGATGGTCCTTGGGTACCCGAGCTTCCAGCGATACATTCCCTCTTGGCGCGGATCGGTCCCTCGCATCGGCAACTCCGTCGACGTAAGAATATCCTTAATTCTGATCCGCGTCAGATAGACTTTTCAACAGCCTGCTAGAGTGGTTTTCAAGAGCTACTGTTTGAAGCTTCGCTTGGTCGAGTCGAGGATTCCTGCAACCACGGTACGCAGATCTTCAAAGTACTTGAAATAGTTTTCATCGCCGTTCTGCCGCACATGATCGGCAAACTCTGTCTTGCGCCGGCCATCGAAATTACGGCTTAGCTCGCGTCCTTCATTGTCGGATATCGTGACTGAAAAGGGCGCGAGAACGTCCTCCTCATAGTTGTTCTCAATGCCGCCTTTGGCAATCCGGTTGGCTCTTTGGCAAAATGCGAAGGGCGTGACCTTCGCGTTGCCGGGCAACTGCTCACGCAGTTTCTGCGCTTCCTTGGAGGCGTCACAGTCCCAGACGACAACGAAATGCGTTTCAGGCTGCATCGCTCCAAGCATCAGGCCGTACGAGAATAGCTGATTCTTGTTCGTGTGCGCAGCCAGTTTGTCAAAGATCTGTACATCCTGTGGAAAATTCAACTCCACCCATCGCTGAAGATGCCGCGCATTGTGACCCTCCGTAAGAATCGTGACTTCGGCCTTGCCAGAGAGCGCGGCGATGCGCAACCCCGCATCCACTGTTGCAAGTCCTTCCGACAGTTCCTCGACGGCCTCAGCGGCGGAAGTTGAGACAAGACGAATTTTCGCGCCCTCTCTGTCAACCCGAAAACCTCGGCTTCCGGCAGCGCCGCCACTGTCACGGGTGAATGGGTGGTCATGACCACCTTGCTTCCCTGTTCGACAAACAGCGACATCAGGACCTCGACCAGTGCTCTGATCATCGAAGGATGAAGCATTGCATCGAGTTCATCGAGAAGGAGCAGATTGGGGCGCCGCCCGCCGAGCCTCTGGTTGAACGCGGCGAGGCACAGCGTCATAAGGATCTTTTCGCCCGAGGACAGGGATTCGAGGCCGTACTGCTCCCCCGTCGTTCTGCTGGTCATTTTGGCCCCAAACTTGAACTCACGAAAGTTGCCAATGCCAAGGCGGATGTCGGCGGGGTCCGAGAAATCGAAGTCAAACAGACAGTTTTCGCCCGTAACTTCGCGCATCCTTGCCATGACGCCTCGAAGCGTGTCCCAGGGTGGCGGATAGTGCTCGTGATATTCGGCCAGAAGATCATCCAAACTGACAGCATGTCGCCGTGTTTCGAATTGGGTGTGTGCCCACTCGTACTGGCCCAGCTTGTACTCGGCGAATACCCTGCTGATCTTGTTCTCGATGATGTTGCCTGCGAAATGTGCTGCTCGATTTATGTCCTCACGTGTCAACTCGTGGGGAAGCTTGCCGGATTGCTTCATCGCCATACTGATGAGCGGAACGGGATCCCCTCCGAAAGATATACTTCGGCGATTGCCGTTGGATCTAACTTGACCAACCCGTTCCCTGAGGGCGTCCCAAACGAGATTACGCAGTGCATTTTCGTACGTATCGGCACCTTTCGAATAGCTGGCCGGAAAGGGAAAAAAGTCCGGCACGCGCATGATGCGATGGCGGAGGTCGCGGTCGAATGAATCGCCTTCCTCCTTGCCGTGACGATTCTCGTGCCTCGACTTGAACTGCTCGTAAATCTCACGAGCAACGTCGATTAGCGGCCTTCCGTCGTGACTTTCCAGGTAGTGCTCGGCCGTGGACTTTGCCAGATCGATCGAAGCGTGTCCGCCACCGCCTGCGTTGGGCTGGAACGAGACCAAGTCATATAGCTCGATGGTGTTCTCCCCGATTCCGGGAACCACTGCGTGTCCGCCCTGGAGTGCTTGGAGAAGGTGCGTCTTTCCTGCCCCGTTTTGTCCCGTCAGGACCGTAAAGTCGGGCAGCTTGGGGCATTCCAGTTCGCTGATAGACAGATAGCTGCGATTGAGTTCAATCTTCACGGATATGGTTCCGGCATTCCTTGGGGATTACAAAGAAAGGTTGAGGGATCGCCCCGTGGTTAGTAAGAATTGCCCGCATGTCGAAGCGCGGAAGTGATCATGGTTCAATTATGCCATACGCCCTCGCTCCATCAACCCTGTTGGTCCTTCGGTCCTTGTGCTCCCTCCGGCTTAGCCCAAGCAAGTCTCTAAAGCTTGAAATCGCACATATAGGTGCGATAATGGTCGGAAGCAAAGGGTTTCTGAACCGTGATTTACGCATACCCGTGTAACGTGACTGCTGACGAGGCCGGGGGGTTGGTAGCTACTTTCCCAGACGTGCCCGAGGCCATTACCGGAGGCGAGAACCGGACTATGGTTCTGGAAAGGGCCGAGGACGCCCTCGCCGCTGCCCTGGCGGGGTACGTTCACCAGAAGGGGGAAATTCCTGTTCCCGGCGAGTTCGTAGAAGGGCAGGAACTGGTTGCAGTACCCACAGTCGTGGCCGCCAAGCTGGCACTCTACTCGGCCATGCGTGCCCAACGTATAACCAAGGTGGAGCTTGCAAGCAAGCTCGGGATCAGCGAGTCCGCCGTTCGTAAGCTGGCGAACCCGGACCACCGCTCACACATCGGTCAGGTACGGAAGGCGCTCCGCGCCGTAGGGCATTGTCTGGTCGTCGAAGTCATTGCCGCCTGAAAGAGCCTAAGGAGTCAACGTGTCGCAACGTAGCTGTCCCATTACCGGGGATGTGGTAGAGACAGCCGAGTCTCGGGAGCGCGTGGTCGTGGAGCATCCGAAACACGGGCAGTACGTGTTGGACGCCGATGCCCTTCCGGCCCTCAAGGCTGACGCTGGGGCAAGGGCGCGAATGGCGCGTTGGATCGAAGAAGCATCTTTTCTGGGAATCGGCGTTTCGAACCTCACTGTCGCGCACGTCGATTTCTTCGGACGACTTGCCGACCTGGAGGCGCGTGTTTCGGAATGGCACCAACTGCGTCGCGCCATCGAAGCTGAAGATGAGGAGCGACTTTGGAGGAAGCTTAGACTTGAGTGGAACTACAACAGCAACCATATCGAGGGAAATACGCTAACCTACCACGAGACCGAGTTGTTGCTTCTCTACGACCGGGTGGCGGGCGGGCATCCGATGCGGGACTACGAGGAAATGAAGGCTCACAATGTTGCCATCAATCACGCTCGCCAGATCGCGAACTCCGAGCAGGCGCTTGGAGAGGGCGACGTGAGAGACCTGAACAAGATCCTCCTCAAGGAGCCGTTCTACCAGAACGCGGAGACTCCGGACGGCCAGCCTACCCGGAAACGTATCGTTCCAGGCCGATACAAGACACAGCCCAATCACGTTCGAACGGCAACCGGAGAACTCCATCGATTCGCCGAACCGGAGGAAACACCCGCGTTGATGGAGGCCTGGATCCGTGATTTTCGTCGCGACCTCAGCCGGAGCGCCTACCCACTGCCGTTGTTCCTGGCAGAGTCTCATTGGAGTCTCGTCCGCATTCATCCGTTCGACGACGGCAACGGTCGCACCGCGCGCCTGATCACCAACTATGTTCTGCTGAGACAGAATCTGCCGCCGATGGTCATCAAGAGCGACCACCGGGACCGCTACATCGGCGCGTTGCAGAGCGCCGATCTGGGGCAGATCCTTTCGCTTGCCCGGTTCATGCTGGAGAACGTTCTGTGGTCGCTTGTCGTGGCCATTCGGGCGGCCAAAGGGGAGTCTATTCAAGATCCCGGGGATTTGGCTAAAGAGATGGACGTCTTCGTGCGGGGCAGGAAGGCGCCGGAGCCGAACCAATCCGATCTCGAAGCGGTGGATAATGTTGTCCTGCTTTGCGTTCACCCTACGATCGATAGGTTGGAGGCAGAGATGAGACCGTTGGAGAGCTTGTTTCGTTGGAATGGGCACCAGTCATCTCTAAGCGGTGGGAAGGGTGCCGTGAGTTCCGGTAGCAGCCTGTTTGAACCGACCCGATGGGAGAGCACCAAGGCAACGTATCTGGTGGTACCCGGATTCGCCTTGGACGACGAGCGAATGGTCGACTTGCGACAGGAGTATCGGTTTCACGATTACACCGGGCGCGGCAAGCAGGGTTTCGACTTGGTTGTGGCAGTTGCTTGGAAACTAGGCCGCCGTGGATTCGGCTTCGAGGCCGTTGTCGATGGAGAACCGGTGCTGCAAAGCGACACGACTTATGCGGAATTGGCCGGCGGTACCCCCGAGATCGAGGGCACCACGGACAGGCTTTGCAGGGCCGCGATGCAGAAGATCGAAGCCCTGTCACAAGGCTAAAAACGAGCAGCTACACCAACCGCACCCCAAACTCCTCCCGCGCCGTCACATGTCCCACGATGGCCGCGGCCGGGACGTCGCTGTCCACGAGCGCCTTCACCAGGCTCTCGCCGTCCTTCTCGGCCACCGCGATGAGCAGGCCGCCGGAGGTCTGCGGATCGAGGGCAACCTCGGCGAGGGCGTCGGAGACGCTGTCGGCGATGACGGTCTTGCCGTCGAGGTACTCGCGGTTGCGCTTGCAGCCGCCGGTGAGGTTGCTGCCGACCTCGGCGAGTTCGGCGATGTCCTGAAACACGGGCAGGCGGGCGGCCTCGAAGACGATGCTGACGTTGCCGTCGAGGGTCATCTCCAGGCCGTGGCCCAGGAGGCCGTAGCCGGTGATGTCCGAGCATGCGTGGACGTCGTAGTCCTTCATCACTGCGGCAGCGTACTTGTTGAGGGTGGCCATCGAGGCAATGGCCTGCTCGATGCTCGCCTGCGAGGCGTTGCCGCGCTTGACGGCGGTGGTGGCGATGCCGGTGCCGAGGGGCTTGGTGAGGATGAGCACGTCACCTTCACGTGCGCCGATGTTGCGCAGGATGCGGTCGGGGTGCACGGTGCCGGTGACGGCCAGTCCGTACTTGATCTCCTCGTCGATGATGGAGTGGCCGCCGACGATGACCGCACCGGATTCCTTGACCTTGTCGGCGCCGCCCCGCAGCACCTCGCCCAGCACCTCGATGTCCATCTTCCCCTTGGGGAAGCAGACGATGTTGAGGGCGGTGGCGGGCTCGCCGCCCATGGCGTAGACGTCGCTCAGGGAGTTGGTGGCGGCGATCTGACCGAACATGTAAGGGTCGTCGACGATGGGCGTGAAGAAGTCCACGGTGTTGACGATGGCCAGGTCGGGACGCAGCTGGAACACGCCGGCGTCATCGGCGGTCTCGGTGCCTACCAGCAATTCAGCGGATTCGAACTTGGGAAGCCGGTGCAGGACCTGCACCAGATCGGCGGGGCCGAGCTTGGCAGCTCAACCCGCGGCCTTGACTTCCTGGGTCAGCCGGATGGCTTCCATGGACATTTGCGACTCCTTGAGACCGTCCGCGCGGTCTCGTTGGCGGTCAGTTCCTCCCCGGCTTGAGCTTCCTCACGTCGCCCACGCGCATGGTCACGCCGGTGCGGTCGAAGTGCTCCAGGACGGGGATGGTGTACTTGCGGCTCGACTGCAGGATGTCCCTGAAGGTGGCCGCGCTCATCTCCTCGTGATCCTCGAAGTAGCTATATAAATCGGCCTTGATCCTGTCAATGGAGTCCTTGAGATAGTAGAGCTCGGTCGTCACCCGGACGATCTCCCCCTGCCGTTCCATGACCCGGATGACCTCGTTCAGCTTCGGGCGTTCCACCCCGAGAGCCTTCTCGATCTCCTTGAGGTAGGGCGGGGCGAGCGGGTTCCTGGCCAGCGCGGCGGAGATGTCGCCGGACAGCGACTTCTCCCGCGCGCCCAGCTCCACGCGGTGGTCCGGCAGGCGCAGGTGGTTGCCGTCCCGGACGCACACGCCCTCCGACGCCAGGAGGTCCGTCAGGTCCCGGAACAGCCGCGCGGATGCGCCGCCGGCGGTTCTCGCGCGGACCTCCTCGAGATCCATGCCCGGCGCCAGCGGATGGCTCCCATGGAACGCCGCCAGGGCGGAGCGGAGCCGCTCGCGGAAGCCGTCCCACTTCTCCTCGGTGGTGTAGACGCGCTCCCGCTCGGAATCGAACGAGCGGAGCCCGTCGGTCCGTTCCAGCCAGTCCCGCGTTTCCTCCCGCTTCAGGTTGAGGAACTGGCAGATGGAATCGACCCCGGTGGCCAAGCTCGCGTCTCCGGCCAGAAAGCTCCGGATCATCTCGGGCGTGTCGCCCTCACGCAATGTCCGCAGCCGCTGCTCGACGTCCATCTCCCGGCGCCGGTGCCGCCGCGCCCGCGGGTCCACGACCTCGCCGCCCCCCAGGGTCCTCTGCGCGGTCTCGTCGCGCACGATGAAGTGGTCGCCGCGCATGACCAGCAGCGGCTCGGTCAGCAGCACCTGGCAGTAGGCCATCTCCTTGGGCTCCACCTTCTCGGTGTCGCCCAGGAAGACGAGCTTCCCCATGCGCTCGGCCGTCCCCAGGTGGATCCGCACCCGCTGGTGGTTTTTGATCCCCTTGGCGGCCGCGGGGCGCACTTCCAGGTGGGCGTCGAAGCGTGTCGACGCCAGGGTCAGCTCCTCGTGGCAGATCATGTGGCCGCGTTCCAGGGCGCCGCGGTCCTGGCCGGTGAGGTTGAGGGCCACGCGCTGGCCCCAGCCCGCCGACTCCACCGACTGGCCGTGCACCTGGATGCTGCGGACACGGAACTTCTGGCCGCCGGGGACCGCATGGACGTGGTCGCCGGTGCGCACCTCGCCCGCCAGCCCGGTGCCGGTGACGATGACCCCGTGGCCCTGCAGCACGAACACGCGGTCCACCGGCAGCCGGAAGAAGCCGCTGGGGGCCGGCCGGTCGATGTCCGCCAGCGCGTCGAAGATGCCGTTCCGCACCTCTTCCAGTCCGTCTCCCGAGACGGCGGAGAAGCGCGCCACCGGCGATCCTTCCAGCGCGGTCTCGAAGGTGAGGATCTCTATCTCCTCCTCCACTTCCCGGGCCCGCGCCTCCGACACCAGGTCCACCTTGGTGATGACGAACAGCGCCGTCCGCACCCCCAGGAGATGGACGATGTCTAGGTGCTCCTCGGTCTGCGGCATGACCCCGTCGTCCGCGGCCACCGTGAACAGCACGAGGTCGATGCCGTGGGCGCCGGCGAGCATGTTGCGGATGAAGCGCTCGTGGCCGGGCACGTCGACGATGCCTGCCTCGCTGCCGTCGGGCAGCGCCAGGTGCGCGAACCCCAGGTCGATGGAGATGCCGCGCTCCTTCTCCTCCTTGAGGCGGTCGGTGTCCTTGCCGGTGAGGGCCTTGATGAGGCTCGTCTTCCCGTGGTCGATGTGGCCGGCGGTTCCGATGATGTACGGCATGGCGGCTGCAGACCGGCGTGCGTCAACGGGAAGCGGACGTTTCGTGCGGGCCCTGGAGGTTGGGCACCAGCGACTCGGGGTCGCCGGCGCTCCTCAGGTCGAGGATGAAGCGGTCGCTCTTGATGCGGCCGATAACGGGCGGTTCCGCGGACCGGAAGACCCGGGCCACCTGCTCGGCGCTCATGTCCCGGCCCCGCACGGCGATGCCCTTGCTCGGGATCTCCTCGGTGGGGAGGGCGCCGCTGCCGATCTGGCAGGTGGAATCCACGAGCTCGACCTCGTAGTCCGGTCCCAGCCGCGCCCGCAGCAGCGGCAGCACCCTCCTGCCGTCTTCTTCCAGTGCGTCGAGAGGTCGGCTGAACGCCCGCAGGGTCGGTATTTCGGTCCGCAGGTCCGGAGACTGGACATAGCTCCGCAGCGTTGCTTCCAGCGCCGCCAGGGTGAGCTTGTCGCAGCGCAGGGCGCGCTTGAGCGGGTTTCGGTTCATGCGCTCGATCCAGCTCCTTGTGCCGGCCACCAGGCCGGCTTGGGGTCCGCCCAGGATCTTGTCGCCGCTGAAGGTGACCACATCCGCGCCCAGGGCCACGCGCTCGGCAACCAGCGGCTCCCGCGGCAGTCCCAGTTCCGACAGGTCCACCAGCGCACCGCTGCCGAGGTCCTCCATCACCGGCACGCCGCGCTCCCGGCCGATGGCCACCAGGTCCTTCAACTCCACCTCCGTCGAGAAGCCCACCACCCGGTAGTTGCTGGTGTGCACCTTGAGCAGCAACCCGGTGTTCTCGTCGATGGCCTCGTCGTAGTCCCGCGGGTGGGTGCGGTTGGTGGTGCCTACTTCCCGCAGCACGGCGCCGCTCTTGGCCATGACCTCCGGGATGCGGAACGAGCCGCCGATCTCGATGAGCTCGCCGCGGGAGGCGATGACGTTCTTGCCCTCGGCCATGGAGTTGAGCCCCAGCAGCACCGCCGCGGCGTTGTTGTTCACCACCGCCGCCGCCTCGGCCCCGGTCAGTTCGCGGAGCAGCGACTCGATCGCCCCTTCCCGCTGGCCCCGCTTGCCCTGCTGAAGGTCGAACTCCAGGTTGACGGGGTGGCGCGCGACCCGCTCGACGGCCTCGGCCGCGGCCTCCGAAAGCAGCGCCCGGCCCAGGTTCGTATGGAGGATGGTGCCGGAGGCGTTCACCACCCGCACCATGCCCGCGCGCGAGGCCCGGACCAGCTTTTTTTCAAGGTCCGTTATGATAAATTCGTCCTGCAGCCGGTCCGGCGGAAGGTCGTGGCCGGACTTGATGGCCTGCCTCAGGTCGTCGATGAGGCCGCGTAGGGTTTCCGTCACGAACGGCCGGCTGAATCGCTCCAGCAACGGTGCCGCGGCAGGGTGAGTCAGGACGCGGTCCACGGAGGGTAGCTCGCGCAACAGGTTCGCTTCCGGTTTCATGAGTTCGTGACCGGGGCCAATAGGCATCAAACTAGCCCTTCGGCGGGGTAGACGCAATCTTGACCACATCTCCTCCAGCCGAGCCGCGCCGCTGGTTCTACCTGTTCATCGCCACGCTGTCGCAGACGGCGATGTCCACCATCCACATGGGGCTCCCGACCGTGGTGCCGCTCATTCAGGCGGAACTCGGCCTGAACCTCACCGAGGTCGGGGTCCTGGTTTCCATGATCAACGTCGGGGTGGTGGCCGCGGTCCTGGGCATGGGCAAGGCCGCGGACCGTTACGGCGAGCGGCGCGTCATCGGGTACGGCACCGCGGCCTGCGGGCTGCTGGTCCTTACCGTCCACTTCGCCGGCAGCTTCATCGCGTTGCTGGTGGTCTTCCTGCTCCTGGGCATACCGGTGGCCACGAGCACGCCCGCCGGCAGCAAGGCGGTGGCGGGATGGTTCCCGGACCGGGAGCGGGGCATGGCCATGGGGGTGCGCCAGACCGGGATTCCCGCGGGCGGCACCATCGGCGCCCTCACCCTGCCGGCCATGGGGCTGGTCTTCGGCTGGCGGTGGGCGCTGTCGCTGGTGGGCGTGGTGACCATCGCCGCCGGTTTGCTGGTGCTGGCCTGCTACAAGGAGCCCGCCCGGCCCCAGGCGGTGAGCGGCGCCGCTCCCGCGGGCGGGCTGAGGGACATCGTCCGGCGCTCGGAGATATGGGCCGCCGCGTTCTACGCCGCGGTGCTGGCCGGGTGCCAGTGGTGCTACATCAGCTACATCGAGCTCTACCTGACCGAGAACATCTTCTACCCGCTGGTGTTCGCCGCCCACCTGCTGGCGGTGGGCCAGGCCTGCGGCGGCACCGGCCGCATCGTCTTGGGCATCGCCAGCGACCGCCTCTTCTTCGGCCGGCGCGTGCCGGTGCTGGTGATGCTGGGTGTTCTCGGCACCGTCGCCGGGGTCGCCACGGCCCTGCTGTCGCCGGGCATGCCGCCGTGGCTGGTGGCGGTGGTGGTGTCGCTTCTCGGCCTCGGCACCATGAGCTGGCAGGGGCTGTATCTCGCGCTGGTCGCCAAGATCGCCGGCACCCGCGTGGCCGGGGTCGCTATCGGCCTGACCAACACCGTGGCGTTCGTGGGCGTGGTGCTGCTGCCCCCCGTCTTCGGGGCCATCGCGGACTACACCCATTCCTACCAGACGGCCTGGATCGCCATGGCCGTCGCCGTCGCACTGCCGCTTCCGTTCCTCTGGAGCGGGGACCCCCGCGACGCGGCGGCTTAGTCGCGAAAGTAACCAGAGCTTGCACCCGGGGCGGTGATGCGGTGAAGTGACGGTGGCCGGGGCAGTCGAGGCCCGCCGATTCACTGGCGTGCCCATGCACCC
>JAJDTQ010000217.1 GCA_022827045.1 Candidatus Binatia bacterium | reverse complement strand
GGTGAGCGAGAAGTTCAAGAAGGACTTCCGCGTGTGGATCGTGCGCGAGGAGGCGGGTTTCTACGCGATCTCCTCCATATGCACCCACTTGGGATGCACGCCGCGCTGGCTGTCCGCCGAGAGCAAGTTCAAGTGCCCCTGTCACGGCAGCGGCTTCTTCAAGTCGGGCCTGAACTTCGAGGGGCCGGCGCCGCGGCCGCTGGACCGCTTCGAGATCGCCGTGGCGGAGGACGGGCAGCTCGTGGTGGACAAGGCCAGGACGTTCCGCATGGCGCCGGGCGGGGAACCGGACGAACAGCACCCCAACAGCATTCTCAAGGTCTGAGACGGATTCAACCTGGGAAAGAGCAGTTCATGAATCGACGGCAATTCCTTGCCTGCTCCGCCACTTCGATCCTGTTCCCGACGACCGGCTGGACGACAGCGCCCTTGCGATTGAAGGCCGGGCCGGTCACCGCCCGGATCCTGCCCGAGGACGACCGGCCCACCTCCATGCTCGGGTTCAACGGATCGACCCCCGGCCCCGAACTCCGCGTACGCCAAGGCGACCGGCTCTCCGTTTCCTTCGAGAACGGAGCGGGCCAGGCCTCCACGATCCATTGGCACGGCATCCATCTCGACAACGCCATGGACGGGGTGCCGGACCTGACCCAGGCGGCGGTGCGACCCGGCGAGACCTTCCGCTACGCGTTCGACGTCCCCCATGCCGGCACCTACTGGTACCACGCCCACCACCGCTCCTGGGAACAGGTGGCAAGGGGGCTCTACGGCCCCCTGATCGTCGAGGAGCGGGGTCCGCCCCCCGTCGACCGCGACATTACCGTCGTCCTCGACGACTGGCGGCTGGAACGCAACGGCGCGCTGCACGAGAGCTTCGGCAACCGCCACGACTTCTCTCATGCCGGGCGGATGGGCAACGTCGCCCGCGCCCTGTTCTCGGGGGCCACGGTCCGGCGCGGCGACCGCGTCCGTCTGCGGCTGATCAATGCCGCCACGGCGAGGATGTTCGCGGTACGGATCGGCGGGGGAACCGGTAAGGTCGTGGCCCATGACGGGATGCCGCTTGCCGCGCCGTCGCCGCTCCGAGACCTGCTGCTCGCCCCGGCCCAGCGGACCGACGTCATCCTCGACGCCGCGGGGCCGGTGTCCTTCGCCCTTCGGACCCGCGAGGGTCTTTACGGACTGGGCACCATCGCCGTGGAGGGCTCGAATCCCGCCCCCGCCGCGAGCCCCGTCGGCCCGCTCCCGGCTCCCCGTACCCCAGCGCCCGACCGGAGTGCGGCGACCCGCCTGACGCTTGCCATGCAGGGCGGCGCCATGGGCGGGCGTCACAGGGGCGGCGATTTATGGGCCTTCAACCACCGCTCCGGCCTGCCCGATGCCCCGTGGCGGCGGTTCGCGCGCGGCGAGACGGCCCGCATCACCTTGCGCAATGACACCGCCTTCCCGCACGGCATCCACCTGCATGGCCACCATTTCCACGAGCTGCGCGAAGACGGTTCGCTCGGCGACTACCGCGATACGACGCTGGTCGATCCGCGCCGGAGCCGCGACATCCTCTGCGTATTCAACAATCCCGGCAAATGGCTCCTGCACTGCCACACTCTCGCGCATCAAGCGTCCGGGATGAAAACATGGGTCGAAGTCGCATGAAGGGCGCCCTGCCGATTCTCGTCCTGCTCTGGTCCGGTCTGGCCCTTGCCGGTCACGAACTCGACGACCGCGACATTCGAAACGGGCAGGCGCTCTACAAGCAGCACTGCGCCTCGTGCCACGGCGCCAACCTCGAAGGGCAGCCAAACTGGCGGCGACCCGGCAAGGACGGCATCCTGCCAGCGCCGCCGCACGATGCGAGCGGTCATACCTGGCATCACGGCAACAAGCTTCTCTTCGACTACACGAAACTGGGCGGCACTGCCCTGATGCAGGCCCGGGGCATTATCGGAATCGAAAGCGGCATGCCGGGCCTCGGCGACGCCATGACCGACGACGAGATCTGGGACGTGCTCTCCTACATCCGCTCCACCTGGCCGGACCGCATCCGTGAAATCCAGGCCGGCAGAAATCCGCCGCACGGGCCATGACCCCCGCCGCACGAAGCCTGCCGGCGCGCCACGGCGTTCCCACCGGGGTTGAAACCCGCCCGTGTCAGGGCGCCGCCATCCCTTCGGCGACTACGTCTCGCGGTACTCGGCGCCGTCGATGGGAAGCTCGGTGCCCAGCCCCTTCTCCCTCGCGCGCTGGTAGAGCAGCTCGCCGATGGCCTGGTCTCCCACGCCCCAGAAGGCGTTGTTCTTGTAGAAGCTGATCTGCTCCTCGGAGGTGCGTCCCGGCACCTGCCCGGCCAGAACCTCCCCCAGATCCCACACGTCGTCCCAGGTGATGACGCCCTGCTGCACCGGGTCCCACAGCACCCCGGGCTCGTCCAGGATCTCCTGGCGCTTCGAGTTGCAGACGATGATGTCGCAACGCCGGAGCGTCTCGTCATCCACCTCGCGCCGCTTCTGCTGGATGAAGCCGCCGCGCATGAGGCCGATGTTGCTGGAGACGATGGAGCACAGGTGCACGCCGGGCTCCAGCCAGTTGCCGTCGAAAGTGGGCACGTTGGAGTTGGTCACGGACAGCAGGATGTCCACGTCCTGGACCGCCTCGCGGTTGCTGGCGACCGGGCGCACCTCCATGTCCAGGAGCTCGGTCATCTTGGCGGCGAACCGGGTGCGGTTCTCCGGGTTGGGGCTGTAGACCCTGGCCTCCTCGATGCCGGGCACGACGGCCTTGCACGCGAGCAGCTGACACTCCGCCTGGGCCCTGGAGCCGAGGACCCCCACCACCTTGGAGCTCTGGCGCGCCAGGTGCTTGATGCCCACGGCCGTGGAGCACGCGGTCTGGACGTTGACCACGTTGTTGGCGTCGGGCAGCTCCTTGACCCGCAACTCTCCCAGCGTGATGCACTTCAACTCGGCGTTGTTGCCGTCGAACATCACCCGCACCGGACGGCTCCGGGTCTGGTAGGTCTGGATGCCGTTATCGTGGATCATGACGTGCTCGCAGTGGGTCAGGATCCCCGTCACGCCCGCCGAATTGGGCGCCCCCTGGTGGACGGTGACACGGGCGTTGGCAACCGAGTGCACGCGGCGCCGGAGCGCCCCCAGCTCGCGGTTCTTCGCCCAGTCCATATAGCCCCGCTCCATGGCGTCCACCGCCTCCTTCATGGTGATGAGTCCGGCCATGTCTTCCGGGCCAAGCAATAGTACCGATGCCATTGAATCCTCCCTGGCGTTTAAATTCGTTCCATGGCGCCCTCAGTTGAGCGGCGCCGCTTCCCGTTTCAATAACAGATAAAGCCTTCCCGTGCTCTTCATGTACCCGGCCTGCTCCCCCGCCTCATCGCCGCTCCCGAAATAGAGGTCCACCCGCGCCGGACCAGTAATGGCGGCGCCGGTGTCCTGGTTGAGAACGAACCGGACGAACGGGCGCAAGCCCGCAAGCTCGCCTTGTCCCCCTACCACCGGCGTCTCGGTCTCGACGAACAGCAGCGCGCCCTTGGGGTAGAACCGATGGTCGGTGGCGGCCGAGCGCCCCGGCGTGAGCGGGACTTCGAGACTCCCGATCGGTCCCTTCCCTCCCAGCCGGAAGAAGATGTAGCGCTCGTTGCGTACGAACAGCGCCTCGCGCTCGCCCGGGAACTCGGCGAGATACGCGCGGATGCGCTGCATCGACATGGTCTCGCGGTCGAGCTTGCCCTCGTCGACGAGGACCTTGCCGATGCTGGTGTAGCGCCTGCCGTTGGAGGCCGCGAAGTTAAGCGGCAGCTCGCGCCCGTCGGTCATCCGCAACAGCCCCGAGCCCTGGATGTGCAGGAAGAAGCGGTCCACCGGATCCCGCAGCCAGGCGATCTCGTAGCCCTTGCCCCTGAGAGCGCCCTGGACGTCGATGTCGTGGCGGGAATATCCGGCCGCCTTCCGAGCCCGGCCCCGGCGCCCCCGCAACTCGTCCGGCTCCCGGTAGACGGGATAGCGGTAGTCGGAAGTCTCCACCGGGCTGGCGTCGATCACCGGCTGGTAGTAACCGGTGAACAGGACGTCGTCCAGCGCCGCGCTCCGGGGCGCTGGGAAGAAATCGAACCGTTCCGCCACCCGGCGGGGCCAGCCTCCGTCCGTCCGCGTCGGTTCTTCCAGAAGTTCCAGAAACGCGACAAGGGAGGCGTGGACGTCCCCCGCGGTCACCCTCCGGGGCCAGCGGCCGAGAACCCGCTCTCCAGGCACGCCGTCCAGGAACCGCAGGCTCTCGGCCACGGCCGCCCGGAGCGACTCGACGCTCAGGTCGTCGCGGACTTCCGCCGGCGGCTCGGGCGCCGGCGCCCGCTGCGCAGGCTGGCAGGCGCCGAGCAGTTGAAGCCCGGCCAGGATTGCCACCACCAAACCCACCGCCGGCAGGCCGCGGACGTGTCCGCGCGGACCGGCGGTCGCGGGTGAACGGCGAAGCGCGGGCATTCGGTCAGGGCGGCTAGTCCCGGATATCCTGGGTGAACCACTCGGTGGGCAGTTCGCGGCCCATGCCCTTCTCCTTCGCCATCTGGTAGACCCGTCCGGCGCAGGCCGCGAACTGGAGCCCCTGGGTGCCGGCGTTGATGAAGAAGGTGGTCTGGTCGGGGCTCGTGCGGCCCGGCTTGCGGCCGGCCTTCACGTCCATGAAGTAGTGGAAGTAGTCGCCGGAATAGGCGTCCTGCGTGGGGTTCGGGATGCGCGCGATCTCGTCGGGCTGT
>JAJDTQ010000085.1 GCA_022827045.1 Candidatus Binatia bacterium | reverse complement strand
GACGACCTGCTGGTGGGGTTCAAGTACGTGGCGGACGTGCTCAAGACCCTGGAGCGGTCAGGCCGCTACAAGGAAATCACGTGCTCGCCGCACGACCTGGTGCTCGCCGCCGAGGAGAGCCACGGCGTGGTCATGGCACCCGGCATCCGCGACAAGGACGCGACACCTGCCTGCATGTTCCTGGCGGCCCTCTACCAGAGGCTGCTGGACGAGGACCGGACCATGCTGGACTACTACGTCGACATGCTCCGGGAGCTGGGAGGTTACGACAACGTCAACCGCGGCATCACGCTGGCGGGCGCCGAAGGAACGCGAAAAAAGGACCGGATCATGGCCAGCCTCCGGGAAGTGCCCCCCACGGAGCTGGCCGGACAGGCGGTGCGACGTTTCACGGACTACTGGGATCCCGAGCGCTTTGGCCCCATCGCCAGCGACACCGACCGGCTGCCGCGGAACGTGCTCCAGGCCCACACCGACCAGTTCGTCATCACCGTGCGGCCGTCCGGCACCGAACCCAAGCTGAAGCTTTACTGCCAACTGTTGCCGGACGGCGAGCCCCTTGACGCCGCCGGGACCGACCTGCTTGAACGGGTACGGGGCAAGGCGGAGCGGGTGGCGCGATCCCTCTACAACGAGTTGCTCGCGCGCATCGACATCTCGCTCGACGAGCCGGCGCTGCTGCTCCCGGACATCATCGACCTGGAGAACAAGCAACGTTTCGCCACGGAAACCGTGCCGCGGCTGCGGGAAGCAATGGGTAGCGGAAGGTTCGCCGACATGGACGAACTGTTGCAGTGGCTGCGCCGGGACACGGCGGCGATGACCCCGGCCGCGGACCCCCTGCCGGCGCTGAAACCGGCGCTGGCATGGCTCTGCGGGGAGTGGCGTCGCGACCCCCGGATGACGCTGGTGGAAGAGCTTGGCGAGTGGGCGGCCGGGTAGCCGACTCCGGACGGCCCGAGACAAGGAAGGAGCATTCAATGAAGGACAAGATCAACGCGAGCCTGGAGATTGAGCGAGTACAGCAGGAATGGCTGCAGGAGATGGCCACGAAGTACCAGCTCCCGGACCCCTCCAAGGCCCTTCGCGTGGTGCTGGACCATGCCCGTACCGCGGGTGACGAGAGCGTGATCTTCGAGACCATCCGCTGCCTCGGCTGCGAGTGAGCGGGAACGCCACGGGGGCTCGAAGCGCGTTTACCGGCCCCTCCGTCACGCCGATACGGTCGCCAGCGCCTCCTTGCGGATGGCTTCGATGTCGTCGACTTCCTTGAGGATGGCGGCCGACAGGACCTCGTGCCCGGACTCGGTGACCACGACGTCGTCTTCGATGCGGACGCCGATACCGAGATATTCGCCGTTCACGTCCTCCAGGTCTTCAGCGATATAGAGACCCGGCTCCACGGTGAGGACCATTCCGGGCTCCAACGGACGTGAGGCGCCGTCCACCCGGTAGCGTCCCACGTCGTGCACGTCCAGGCCCAGCCAGTGGCCGGTGCGGTGCATGTAGAACCGGGTGTGCGCGCCCTTCTCGATGAGCTCGCCGGCCTCCCCCGACAGGAGGCCGATTTCGAGCAAGCCGTCCACCAGCACCTCGGTGGCCCGTTGGTGGACGGCCTCCATGGACGCGCCCGGACGAACCGTGGCGATGGCTTCCTTCTGCGCCCGCAGGACGATTTCGTAGATGCGCCGCTGAGGCGGGGAGTAGCCCGCCCCGACCGGGAACGTGCGCGTCACGTCCGAGCAGTAGCCGTCGAACTCCGCGCCGGCATCGATGAGCACCAGGTCGCCGTCCCGCATGCGGCGGTCATTCTGCGTGTAGTGAAGGATCGTCGCGTTGGCGCCGGAGGCGACGATGGACGGATAGGCCGGGCCCGACCCGCCGGCGGCACGGAAGTGGTACTCCAGCAGCGCCTCCAGTTCGTACTCGAAGCTACCGTCGCGAACCGCCCGCACGGCCGCCGCATGGGCGCGGGCGGAGGCGGCCGCCGCCTCGCGCATGAGGTTCAGTTCCGCGGTTGACTTGTGAAGGCGCATTTCGTGGAGAATCGCGCCCGGGTCCACCAGCGACACCACGCCCCGGCCGGTACGGGCGCGCCCCGACCGGCTGCCGTCTATCAAACCCTGAATCAGGGCGTTCATGCGCTCGTCCCGGCCCGGCGCGAAGTGGACCGCGTCGGTCTCCGCCAGATGCGCCGGCAGGACCTCCCGCACCTGGTCGATGGCATAGGCCGCGTCCGCTCCGAACACCTCCCGGGCGCCGTCGATGCCGTAGCGCTTTCCGGTCCAGGTCTCCTTTTCACGGTCCCGCGGCTGCACGAAGAGGATGAAACGCTCGGAGTCGTGCCCCGGCGACAGCACACAGAGGCAGTTGGGCTCGGGAAAGCCGGTCAGGTAGAGAAGGTCGTTGTCCTGCCGGTACCGGTATTCCACATCGTTCGACCGGGTCGACTGGGGCGCGGCCGGGATGATGGCCACCCCATCGCCCATGGTCTTGACGAAGGCTTCACGCCGTTCCGCGTAGCGCGACATGTCCATGCCGCATTTCCTTACGGCAAGTTCGGTCCGGTGGCAAGGGACGGCCGGATGCGCGGGAATCTTCTCGCTTCAAGTGACCGGATCTGGTAGACAGAACTGCGCAGCAGAGACCAGGCAACTCCAGGTATCCTTCGAGCCGGCCGGTGGTGTGCCGTCGAAGTTCGACAATAACCGGGCCGCACTACAGCGCCAGGGAGGAACTCAGATGACGGAAACCGTGTACAAGGATTTCAAACGCGAGGAGATGGAATATCAGTTCAATCCGCGTACTACCGTTACCGAGTATCCGCGGTTGGCGGAGGAGCGGGAGAAGCTCAGCGAGGCCACCCGCGCGAAGCTGAAGCATCATCGTGACGTGCGCTACGGCGCAGGACCCCAGATGCTGCTGGACATCTTCCCGGCGGAGCAGCCCGGCGCCCCGGTACAGGTTTATATTCACGGCGGGTACTGGCGCGGCGGCAGCAAGGATGCCTACAACTTCATCAGCGAGCCCTTTGTCGAAGCGGGCGTCACCACCGTGCTGCTGGAATACGACCTCTGCCCGCAGGTCACGGTGCCCGACATCATGCGCGAGACCCGGGAAGGCATCGCCTGGGTCTACCGCCATATCGCGGAGTACGGCGGCGACCCCGAACGGCTGTACCTGTCCGGGTCCTCCGCCGGCGGACACCTGACGGCCAGGGCGCTGAGCCACCCCTGGGAGGAAGACGGCCTGCCCGAGGACATCATCAAGGGCGCCGTGGCCATCACCGGAGTGTACGATGCGGACCCCGTCATGTACGTCTCGTCCAACGAGGACATTCGCATGACGCCCGAAACCGCCCGGGAGGTCAGCGCCATGCTGCACCCTCCGCTGGACCGGACCCCGTTCGTGGTGGCGGTGGGCGGGGCGGAGACCCGCGGCTGGATCGGTATGTCCAGGGACTTCTTCGCGCTCTGCAAGGAACGGGGCCTGGGCTGCAGCTACCTGGAAGTGCCGGGAATGCACCACTTCGGGGTTTCCGGTCAACTGGGAGAACGCGGCAGCCTCATGTCTCGCACGGTGCTGTCGCAGATGGGTTGTCTTTGATCCTGATGAATCGTGAGCACCGTAGACCGCGGCGGAACCGCCGCACGGCCCGTTCGGCATGGATCGTCGGTTTGATCGTGCTCTTGTCGGGCGCATTCTCGCACGCTGAGACTTTCTACGTCAGCGGCCACCGCGAGCTCATGCTGCGCACGGGACCGAGCGTCGAGCACAGGATCATCGCGGTGCTGAAGACCGGCGACGGGATGGCGGTCCTGGGACAGGAGGGCGACTACAACCTGGTCTCCTTGCCGGACGGCCGGCAGGGCTACGTGCTCAAGAGCTTCCTGACGAATGAAGCGCCCCCCGAGCGCCGGATCGAGGACCTGACCGCCAAGGTCGAAGCCCAGGCAGCGGAACTCGAGCAGCTTCGAGGCGAAAACCTGCAGCTCATGGCCGCCAACGACAAGCTCACCAAGGACAACCAGAGCGACAAACGCCACCTCCGGCGGCTCCAGCAGGAAAGCACCGACCTCGAGCGGGACATGCGGCTGTTGTGGTTCGTGGCCGGCGCGGGGGTCCTGCTGATCGGCTGGTTGATGGGATGGACGCGTGTCCGCCTCAGGAGAAGGGCGCGGTCCCGGAGCTTCACCTGATTGACAGTCCCTGGACCGTGGGCTAAGGAGTTTTCCGCTGGCCGGCCGGCCACCGCCTCGCATTGGGAGGAAACATGCATCCAGTACAGCTTTTCTGTTGGCATTTCATGGCGTATCCGCACCTGCCCAAGGACTTCGACGAGAAGTACGACACCGGCTGGGTGACGGTTCCCAACAGTCTGTGGGACTCGGAGAAGTCCCACGGCCTTTTCCAGGAGTACATCGACCAGCTCGCCTACGCCGACGAATTAGGCTTCGACGGCCTGGTGCTGAACGAGCATCACCAGAACATCTACGGGCTCATGCCCTCGCCGAACCTCATCGCGGCGGCTCTGACGCAACGCTCGAGCAAGGCCAAGATCGTCGTGCTGGGGAACCTGCTGCCGCTTCACATCAACCCGCTCCGGGTGGCCGAAGAGTACGCCATGCTCGACAACATGAGCAACGGGCGCGTCATTGCCGGGTTCGCGCCCGGCGGCGGACCCGAGAACTACAACTACGACATCCCTTCAGTGACGTCGCGGGAGCGTTTCTGGGAAGCGGTGGACCTCGTCGTGCGGTCCTGGACCGACGACGGCCCCTTCAACCACGAGGGCCACTACTATCCGTTGCGCTACGTCAACCCGTGGCCGAAACCCACCCAAAAGCCCCACCCTCCCATCTGGGTGCCGGGCTCCCGGAGCGCGTCGACGCTGGTGGAGGTGGCCAAGCGCGGCTACTGTTACTTCCTGTCGTCCCGGAGCCACGGCGGCGAGACCTACAAGGCCCGCGAGCAGTTCTCCCAGATACTCGAAGAGCACGGCGACACCTACCACCCGTTCCGCATGGGCATCCTGATGTCCGCCTACGTCAGCGAGACCGATGCCCAGGCCAAGGAGGAGTGCGAGGAAGGAGTATGGTATTTCCTGCGCAACTGCCTCAAGGGGCACCTGCGCAAGGAAGGCCGTCAGCTCACCTTCGGCGCCGGCGTGCCCTACATCCCCGCGCCGGGCTGGAAGGAGTTCCTGAAGCACTCCGATCCGGAACGCTCCATGCTGGGGGACGTCAACGACTGGGACGAACTCGACAAGGCCCAGTCCATTGTCGTCGGAAGCCCCGAAACCGTGCACCGGAAGATTCTGAGCCTCATCGAGAAGTCGCAGGTGGGCAACCTGCTGATCCAGTTCCACCTCGGCAACATGCCCGGAGAGCTGGCGCTCAAGAGCCAGCGGCTGTTCGCCACCGAGGTGGCGCCGGCCCTGCGGGAAGACTCCGCGCGAGTGTTCGCCAACGCCTACCCGAGGATGGAAGAGACCCTTGCCGGAGCGGTCGCATGAGCGCACGGACCCTCGATATCAACGGCCGCAAGGTGTCGGTGCTGGAGGACGGTTCCGGCGATCCCACCCTCTACCTGCACGGTTTCGCCGACGTCCACGGCGTCACGGAAGGCTGGATGTCGTTCCACGAGAAGCTCACGGAGTCCTGCCGCCTGTACGCTCCCGCGCATCCGGGATGCGCGGCGTCCGACGAGATCGAGTACCTGGAGTCGGCGGAAGACCTGGTGTTTCACTACCTGGAGGTTATCGACGCGCTCGGGCTCGAGCGCTTCGACCTGGTGGGCGCCTGTGTCGGCGGCTGGGCGGCGGCGGAGCTCGCGGCGCGGCACCCGGAGAAGATCCGCCGGCTCGTGCTCATCGACGCAGCGGGCCTGTTCGTGTCCGGCGCGCCCATTGGCGACGTCTTCATGATGTCCCACCCGGTGCGCGGCACCGATTACTCCGAGCTGCGCGCCATGCTGTTCGCGGACGGCGACACGCCAGCCGGACACACCCTGTTCCCCGACGGCCGGGCCGAGAACATCGAGGACGAGCTGCGGCGCTACCAGATGCTGCGCTTCACTAACCGGTTCGGCTTCAACCCACCCTACTTCTACAATCGCTCGCTGCGGAGCCGCCTGCGCCGCATCGCGGCGCCGACCCTGGTGGTGTGGGGCGAGTCGGACAACATGGTGCCGCTGGCCCACGGTGAAGCCTACGCCGCCGGTATTCCGAACTCCAACGGTGTAAGACTGGTGAAGGGCGCCGGCCACAGCCCCCAGGCGGAGAACCCGGAGGCCACGGCCGCCCTGGTGACGGGTTTTCTCAGCGTGTAGAGACTTTTCCGACGGAGGTGCGCCCATGATCGGGGCACGCCCATTCCTGGCCGCGGTGTTCCTGGTGGCGCTGTCGCTGACGCCCGCGGGCCAGAGCCGTTCAGACGAGCCTTCGGAAATCTCCGACCAGATGCGCGCCTACGCCCTTTGGCAGCAAGGCTACCTGTTGCATCTCAACGGCCGATACCAAGCCGCCGTCGACAGTTTCCGCGAGTCCATCGAGATTATACCCACGGCCGAGGGGCACACCTTTCTGGGATGGTCGCTAAGCATGCTCGGGCATCTCGAAGAAGCCCTTGCCGAATGCAAGAAGGCCATTGCACTCGATCCGGACTACGGCAATCCCTACAACGATATCGGGGTGTACCTGATCGAACTCGGCCGCCCGGACGAGGCAGTCCCCTGGCTCGAGAAGGCGATCGCGGCCAAGCGCTACTGCTGCTACCAGTTCGCGCATTTCAATCTCGGTCACGTGCGTTTGAAGCAGGGGAACTATCACGCGGCGAAGCGTTCCTTCGAGGAGGCATTGCAGCACGATCCCGACTACCTGCCCGCACGGAAGGCCCTGGAGTATATCGAGGCGGAGATCGGAAAGCCGCTGTAGCCCTAATCGCCCACCGTGGCCACAAGACGACCGCGGCCAATGAGAAAGGCGATCCGCCAAGTGTCCTGTGCCCTCTTTGATAACAGTCACGATGTCGGGGAAAATGGCAGGGACGTTCTGCACGGCAAAGCCCGCGCGGCGATTGAGCGCGAGGGCCCGAATCCTTCTGAACCCTGGACTGTCATCCGGCGTGTCCCGAGTGGACAAAACATGTGGCGGCCGGAACTTCAACAAATTGCTAGGTGCAGGGTGAGCATGGTATCGTCCTCGGCACGAAAGCCGGTGTTCGACTCGCCCACGGGGGAGTCGGCGATGACTTAAGCCTGCCATGATCTCCACATCTCGTGGTTCTCGCTGTTGTGCGCTGCTTCTCGTCCTCTCGGTCGTGCTCGTGGCCTGTCAGCGAGCGAGCCCGATTCAGCGCTCGGACGGCTCCGAACACCCCGACCATCTTGGCGTTGCGGGGGCCATCGGCGAACGACACGATACGGGCCATATGGACTACCTCCCGGTGGAGAACGAAAGCAACGCCCCGCGGTCATCCCGCAGCTTCGGCATGCCGGCGTCGGGTATCCCGTTCGGAGACCGCACGGCAGGGTCATTCGGTGCCGGCTCGGTCTCCATGGTCGGACCGCTGGAGGTCCACCACCCTCACGGCAGTAGCGCGACCGGCACGGTCGGACTTCTCGACATTTCCGACCCTGGTGGCGGCGACCCCCGTGAACACGCGTTCGTCACCCCCTCCCCCATGACCTCCGCGGCCCTCTCGCCTTACAGTCGCCTGACCGACCACTCCCTCGACAACCCCATCGCCACCGACCTCCTCGACCACTGGGGACACCGCCGCGTCCAGGGCCTCGTGGAGGGCCTCTCCCTGAGCACGGCCGGCCCGGAGGCCGAGGCGGCCGGTATGCAGGGGCTGTCACCCGGAGACCTGACGGGCGCGGGCAGGTTGCTGGCCGGCAAGCTCAAGGACGGCGACAAGGTCCGGCTCCTCGGCTCGCGCCACGGCGTCACCTACGGCCGGTGGACGGGCGGTCCGGCGGACACCGTTTCGATCGAGTTCGACCTCTCGCGGGCGGGGCCGCGGTTGCGGTACGACCCGGCGTTTCGCGCCATGCTGGAGCGTGCCGGCAAGGCATGGAGTCGTCGGATCGCGGACACCCTGGCCACATGGGAGCGGGCTCCCGGACATACGAAGGGATGGCTGTGGAACGACGCCACGCTTGAATCCCGAGTGTTCGTCGGGGCGGAAGGCGAGACGAGCGCCCGGTTCGAGATCAATGTCAAGGACAACGACCTTGCCGGGGACACGGCCGGCCGGGGAGGCGGATCCTGGAGCAGACGTTTCGGAGACGTCCAGATGGACAGGGAGTACCTGGAGAGAGCCGGAGAACGCTCCCTGATGGGGGTGCTCGCCCACGAGATCGGGCACGTGCTCGGCGCCTGGACGACGGGTGACAGCCCCCCGGAGCACATCGAATCCCTGATCGACCGGGCGGCGGGAACCTGGTCCGGACCGAACGTGGTCGCTCTGCACGGCGGTCCGGCGCCGTTCCAGGATGCTGCCGACCCACGCGCCTGGGTGAATGGCGAGCGCAGTCCGTACGCCTCGGAGATCGACTTCAACCATAGCGGCGTGTGCATCTCGCTCATGGCCTACTGCAGGCGGCGAGACCCGCGGCCGTCCATTCTGCCGCATGCCATCGACTTCGCGTTCCTCTCGGACATCGGAGTGCAGGTGACGGAGGAGACCACCCGGCCGGAGACGTACGGCCTCGTCGGGTGGACCGACCACGCCGGGTTCTCGCTGTCGGTGTCCCGCGACCTCGAGTTCCACCTACCGGACCGGGACGTGCGGAACAACCGCCGTGCCTGGTTCGACGGCGCGCTCGACGTCACCGACCGGTTGCGGGTGGAGGTGGACACGTTCGGGACTCCCAGCGTCGGAGAACTTCTCCAGTCCTTTCCAGCCGCGGAGCTGCGGGGAACCGTCCGGTTTGCGGGCGGGCTGCTGGGCGCCGCGCTCGACCGGACGGGGCTCCCACCGGTGACCGGGACCAGCAGCCTCGCGGTGAACCTCGGCACCCTCGACGGCACCGCGAGCTTCACCTCGCTTGCGGTCCACGACGGGGTGTCCGAGCCTTTCGCCGGCGGCGCGCTCCACTACGCCTTCGCGCTCGACGGCAACGCGATTGTCGGCACGGACGCCAATTCGACGCTGCTGGCGGACTTCTACGGACTGCGGCACCAGGACGCCGCGGGCACGCTCCACGACCCCGACGTCGGTCTGCTCGCGAGCTTCGGCACCACGCAGGACGACCGGCCGGCGCGCGAGGACGTGTTGGCCGCCGCCGACCACCTGTCGGGCTTCGCCTGGCGGAGGGGCTTGGGGGTCGCGGCCGAGACCGTGTGGTCCGAGTACCGGTGCGACGCCGATTGCCAGGGGCGCGACATGGTATCGGGCCTAGGGGGCGAGTGGGCGCCGGAGACTCGCGCGAACGTGCTGGCGGCCACGGCCGGATGGAGCCACAGAGGCACCGCACGACCTCACGCAGACCACGACTACGTGCGGATCGCGCGCCAGACGGCGCCCTTTGCGGACGGAGGCGCCGATGCGGCCGAGGGCTACACCGGGACCCTGGAGCACGGCGCATTCGGCACCGGATTCGAGACCTACGCGGACCCGCGGGCGGACCTCGGCGCGGACGTGCTGGGGGTATGGACCGGAATCCAGGGTGAGGCGTCGGGCGGCTTCCCCACCGGGTCGGCGCGGTGGTCGGGCTTCATGCTGGGGTACCGGCATGGCCACGCGGTCGGTGACGATCCGTTCGTCGGGGGACAAGCGAGCCTTGAGCTCTCGCTGCCCGAGAGCACGCTGGACGTGGCGTTCTCCGGCGTTGCGAGCCTTGACGGCGGGCATCGGCTCGACGACTTCGGCTTCGAGAACATCCCGATGCAGGACGACGGGACGTTCGCGGGCGGCGGCCGTAGCGGAGCCCTGAGGGGTGCGCTCTTCGGTCCCGCCCATGGGGAGGCCGCGGGCGCGTTCCACCACAACGCGACGCTGGTCACCGGCAGCTTCGGCGCCGTGCGTCTCCCGGACCCGGACCCGGCGCCGGTGGGGGAGGACGCCTTCACCGGGACCGGGCCGCCCATCGTCGACCTGGACGACACCTGGCACGTCGGCGCCGATGTCGCGCCGGAGGCCGACGCACTCACCCCGGGGCGCGAGCGCAACGGGGTCGCCGTCTCGTCCGGAGAGGTGCAGGACGGGGAGAGCGCGGAGCGGGTGGCCGAGTACCTGACGCAGCTAGTCGATGACCGTTCCGGGAGCAGAATCGCGGGCCTCCCGACCCTGTCGGCACCGCCGATCGTCCACCTGGCGGCCGGCACGAGCGATGCGTTCGCCGCGTACGTGGAGCACACGGTCCAGCTCATCAACACGGCGCTGCCCGCCGAGAAGCGCATCGTATTGAGTCCCGTGCCGGCGCCGCCCCTGACCGCGCTCGCGGATGTTCCCGAAGGCCGGATCTTCATCGACTTTGCACCGTCGAAGGACGACTGGGAGCTTGGAGGCCGGTACCGGTACTCCAGGACGAACTACGATGGAATTACGGTCATGGTCGCCGAAGTCGATCCGACGACCGAGTACGACACCGCCGCGCGGCGATGGGAATTCGTCGGTATGCGGGCGGGGCGGATATGGTTCGACCGGGAAGTCCTCGAGACCAATCTGAACACGGTGCGGATATGGGACTGGGACACGGACAGGAAGGAGTGGCGGGAGGAGCCGCGGGAGCTGCGGGAGTCCCGGCCCGACGAGAGCGACACGGTGCGGCACCACTACTCGGACCGGTACGTGCCAAGGATGACCATGTCCGCTCTTCTTCGCGCGCTCGGATTGCTCCGTCGGGTCGATTCGGCCGATTTCCCGGATTCATTCCTGGGGGATGGGTCTCGTCCGCGGATCAGGCACCTCCCCGGCATCGACGGCGAGGCACTGTTCGCCGCGTACGACAGGCTGGCCCCCGGCACCTTGCCGGAGGACCTGTCGGCCGAGAGCCTGGGTCCGTGGGACGACACGTCCTTCCACCTGCGGGGGGACCTGGACATTGCGGGCGGAGAGGCCGCGTTCGGCGTCGCGCTCCGCAACGGTCTCGCACGACCCTGGGCCGCGGGTACCGCCCCGCTGTCGGAGCTCGGGAACAACTCCGCCCTGTTCGGCACCGCGAGCTGGAACGGTGCTCTGCTCGGCGTCACGCCGGCGGCGGAGACGGTCGCCGGACAGGCGCGCCTCACCGTCGAGCTCCGGACCCTGGACGCCGACCTAGCTTTCAGCGGCCTGGAGCACTGGGGGGTGGAGCAGGCGCCGGGCGCGGCCGGAACCGGCGCGAGGTGGGGCGATGGCGATCTGGAGTACTCGATCGAGATCCGCGGGAACACCTTCCATCGCGCCGGCGGAGACGACGGCGAGATCGTCGGCGCGTTTTTCGGCGCCGCGCACGAGGCGATGGGCGGCGTACTCGAACGAAGCGACCTCACCGCCGGCTTCGGCGGGGTGCGGTAGTATCGCGCGATCGGCATGCCGACCAAGCGCAAGGCCGTATCGAAAGTGAGCCGCACACGCCCTGACCGGTTTGCCGTCCGGGCGGTCGCGTGCAGACGCAATCGCACCTGTACGCGTCTATGCGCGAGAGACTCCACAGGCAAAGAAATACCGGCTCCACCTCACGCTTCGCCCGGATCGTACCCCAGCACCGGGCCGAGCCACCGTTCCACTTCCGCCACCGTCATGCCCTTTCGCTCGGCGTAGGCGGCCACCTGGTCGCGGCCGACGGCGCTCACGGCGAAGTAGCGTGACGCGGGGTTGGCGAGGTACAGGCCGCAGACCGACGACGCCGGCCACATGGCGAAGTTCTCGGTCAGCTCGATGCCGGTGACCTCACGGGCGCCCAGAAGCCCGAACAGGATGGGCTTCTCGGTGTGGTCCGGGGTCGCCGGGTATCCCGGTGCGGGGCGGATGCCGCGATAGCGTTCCCGGATCAGGTCCTCGTTGCTCAGGCCCTCGTCCCTGCCGTAACCCCATTCCCGCCTCGCCCGGGCGTGCAGACATTCGGCGAAGGCCTCGGCCAGGCGGTCGGCCAGAGCCTTGGTCATGATGGCGTTGTACTCGTCGTTGTCGGCGTCGAAGCGGTTGGCGAGGTCGTCGGTGCCGTGGCCGGCGGTCACCGCGAACGCGCCGATGAAATCCTCGCGGCCGGAGTCCCGCGGCGCCACGAAGTCGGCCAGGGCGTACTGGGGGGTGCCCTTGCGCCCCTCCCGCTGCTGGCGCAGGGTGTGGAAACGAGCCAGCTCCTCGGTCCGGACCTCGTCGGTGTAGAGCACGATGTCGTCGCCGTCGGCGTTGGCCGGATAGAAGCCGTAGACGCCGTGGGCCGCCAGCAGCCCCTCGCCCACGATGCGATCCAGCAGCTCGCGGGCATTGGCCAGGAGCTCGCGCGCGACGGGACCGCGCACGGGATCGTCGAGCAGGTCCGGATAGCGGCCGCGGATCTCCCAGGTGTGAAAGAAGGGCGACCAGTCGATGTACGGGACCAGCTCGGCGAGCGGGAAGTCCCGCAGCACCCGGGTGCCGGTGAACTCGGGAACGTCCGGCTCGCAGGTGCTCCAGTCGATTCGGCAGCGCCGCTCCAGCGCCTCGGCGTAGCTCAGGAGGCGCGTGCCCACGCGGCTCTCGTACTCCTGCCGCATGCGTTCCTGGTCGGTCCGGTTGGCCGTGTCCAGCGCGGCCCTGGCGTCGGGGTCCATGAGATCCTGCACCACCGGCACGGCCCTGGAGGCATCGAGCACGTGGACGGTTTCGTTACCGTAGGCGGGGGCGATCTTGACCGCGGTGTGGCGCTTGCTGGTGGTGGCGCCGCCGATGAGGAGCGGCAGATCGAGGCCGCGCCGTTCCATCTCGCCGGCCACGTGCACCATCTCGTCCAGGGACGGTGTGATGAGGCCGCTCAACCCGATGGCGTCGGCGTTCTCGGCCACCGCGGTGTCGATGATCCGGTCCGCGGGCACCATCACGCCGAGATCGATGACCTCGTAGTTGTTGCAGCGGAGCACGACCCCGACGATGTTCTTGCCGATGTCGTGGACGTCGCCCTTGACGGTGGCGAACACGAGCTTGGCGCGCTTCATGCCGCCGCCCGACTCGGCGCTCTCGGCCTCCATGAGCGGGGTCAGGCGTGCCACCGCCCGCTTCATCACCCGCGCGCTCTTGACCACCTGGGGAAGGAACATCTTGCCCGACCCGAACAGGTCCCCGACCACGTTCATGCCGTCCATGAGCGGCCCCTCGATGATGTGGAGCGGGCGATCGTACTGCTCCAGGGCCTCGTCGACGTCGTCGTCGATGTAGTCGTCGATGCCCTTGACCAAGGCGTGGGAGAGCCGGTCCTGCACCGACTCCTCGCGCCACGCCTGCTCCTCCACCGCCGCGGGACCGGTTCCCTTGACCTGCTCCGCGATCGCCACCAGCCGCTCGGTGGCGTCCTCGCGGCGGTTGAACAGCACGTCCTCCACCAGTTCGCGGAGATCGTCCGGTATCTCCTCGTAGACGGCGAGCTGTCCGGCGTTGACGATGCCCATGTCCATGCCGGCCTGGATGGCGTGATAGAGGAACGCCGAGTGCATGGCCTCACGCACCCGGTCGTTGCCGCGGAAGGAGAACGAGATGTTGCTCACCCCGCCGGAGATGTGGCAGCGGGGGAAGAGCGCCTTGAGCTGCCGGGCCGCCTCGATGAAGTTGACGGCGTATTCCGCGTGCTCCTCGATGCCTGTCGCCACGGTGAGGATGTTGGTGTCGAAGACGATGTCGGCGTCGTCGAAGCCGATCTCCTCGGTGAGGATCCGGTGGGCGCGCCCGCACACCTTCACGCGCTCCTCCACCGACGTGGCCTGCTTCTCCTCGTCGAAGGCCATGACGATGACCGCTGCCCCGTAGCGCTTCACCAGGCGGGCATGTTTCCGGAACTCATCCTCCCCTTCCTTGAGCGAGATGGAATTCACCACCGCCTTGCCCTGGACGCACTTGAGGCCAGCCTCGATGACCGAGAAGTTGGAGCTGTCGAGCATGATCGGCACCCGGACGATCTCGGGCTCCGCCGCCACGTGGTTCAGGAACGCGGTCATGGCCTGGGCGGAGTCCAGCATGCCCTCGTCCATGTTGATGTCGATGATGTTGGCGCCCCCCTCCACCTGCTCCCGCGCGATGGCCACCGCTTCCTCGTACTCGCCCTCGCGGATCAGCCGGGCGAACTTCCGGGAACCGGCCACGTTGGTGCGCTCGCCCACCATGATGAAGTTCGTGTCCGGCCGGATCACCAGCCGTTCCAGTCCGCTCAGGTGGGTGAAGCGGTCAGGCTCGGGAGCGCTCCGCGGACGAAGCCCCTTCACCCTCGCCGCGAGGGCGGCGATGTGCTCGGGCGTGGTGCCGCAGCACCCGCCCACCAGGTTCAGCCAGCCCTCCCGAGCCCACTCGGCGACCGCCCCCGCCAACTCGTCCGGACCCATGTCGTAGCCGCCGAACTCGTTCGGGAGCCCGGCGTTCGGGTACGCGAACACCGGCAACTCCGAGAGCCGCGACAACTCCTCCACGAAAGGGGTCATCTGATGCGGGCCGAAGGCGCAGTTGATCCCGACCCCGGTCAGGTCCGCGTGGCTGATGGAGGTCAGGAACGCCTCCAGGGTCTGGCCCGACAGCGTGCGCCCGCTCCGGTCCGTGATGGTGACCGAAGCCAACACCGGCAGCCGGACGCCCCGCTCCTCCAGCAGCTTTCCGATGGCGAACAGGCAGGCCTTCAGATTCAGGGTGTCGAAGGTGGTTTCCGGCAGCAACAGGTCGACCCCGCCGTCCACCAGGCCCCGGGCCTGGTCGTAGTACGCCGCCACCAAGTCGTCGAAGTTGACGGCCCGGAACCCCGGATCGTTGACGTCCGGGGACATGGAGGCCGTGCGATTGGTCGGTCCCAGGGACCCGGCCACGAGCCGCGAGCCATTGTCGCGGGCGTTGACCCGGTCCACCGCCTTCCGCGCCGCCGCCGCGGCGGCCCGGTTGATGTCGTAGGCCAAGTCCTCGAGACCGTAGTCCAGGAGCGAGATGGCATTGGCGTTGAAGGTGTTGGTCTCGACGATGTCGGCGCCGGCCGCGAGGTACTCCTCGTGGATCTTCTCGATGGCCCGGGGCTGGGTGAGGCACAGGACGTCGTTGCACCCCTTGAGCGGCTTCGGGTGCTCGGCGAACCGGGAGCCGCGAAACTCGGCCTCGCCGAGGGCGACGGCTTGAATACGCGTTCCCATGGCCCCGTCGAACAGCAGTATCCGGTCCGCCAGGAGATCTTCCAGCGTCTTCGCCGACATGCCTCTTCTTACCCCTTCCCCTTGCTCACCCGAGCCGGCTCCGGCGTGACATAGGCCGCGGTGATGCCGCCGTCCACCACGAACTCCGTGCCCGTGACGAAAGAGGACTCGTCACTCGCCAGATAGAGCACCGCCCGGGCGATCTCGCGTGCCTCGCCGAAACGCCCCATGGGAATGTGCGCCAGCCGTCGCTGCCGCTTGCGCGCCGTGTTCAATACCTTCATCAACAACTCCGTGCGCAACGGCCCCGGGCACAGCGCGTTCACGCGGATGTTCTCCCGGGCGTGGATCACCGCCAGCTCCCGGGTGAGGGCAACCACGCCCCCCTTGCTGGCGGTATAGGCAAGCTGCGGCGTGGCCGCTCCCATGAGTGCGACGAACGAGGCCGTGTTGATGATGGAGCCGCCGCCGGCCCGGCGCAACGCCGGGATGCCGTGCTTGCAGCCCAGGAACACCCCCTTGAGATTCACCGCCAACGTCACGTCCCATACCTCTTCCGTGGTGTCCACCGCATCGGAGTCGTCGGCCAGCATGACGCCGGCGTTGTTGACGAGCACGTGGAGCGCGCCGAAGGCCGTCTCCGCGGTCTCCACCATGGCCGCACAGTCGCCGTCCCGGGACACGTCCGCGCGGCAGTACACGGCCGCCCCGCCGCTCCGTTTGATGCGGGCGGCCAGGCGCCGGCCGCCCCGGTCATCGACATCGGCAATGACCACCCGGGCGCCTTCGCGCGCGAACAGCAGAGCCGCTTCCCGGCCGATACCGCCGGCGGCGCCGGTGATCAGTGCCACCTTGTTCTTCAGACGCATGAAATAACTCGGATCGTGCGTGCGGCCGCTCGCCCGCTGCCCCCGGATTCCCGCTTTCGCGGGAATGACACAGTCCGGGGATGGCGCTTGGGTTCGGGCATGCGGGACGAACCGCCCGCGTTCAACGCCCGCCCGCGGCCTCCACCAGCGCGTCGAACAGGCGCTGCTGGATGGGGTCCTCCGCCGCCGTCAGCTCGGGATGCCATTGCACCGCGAAGAGCCACGGATGCGCCGGCATCTCCATGCCCTCGACCGTGCCGTCGGGGGCATACGCGACCACCTCGAAACCGGGCGCCACGTGGCGAATGCCCTGATGGTGCCAGGACATGCACGAGAAGTCGGTGGCGCCCAGTACCCCGGCCAGCCGCGACTCGGGCAACACGCGCACCGGGTGGGCCACCGGTTCGCGCGGCGGCGCGCGATGGATCACCGTCTCGCCCATGACGTCCGGAAGGTGCTCGATGAGGGTCCCGCCCCTGCTCACGTTCAGGAGCTGCGCACCACGGCAAATGGCCAGGGTCGGAACACCCGTCTCCAACAGGCGCCCGGCCCATTGCAGCTCGGTCTGGTCCCGTTCCGTCTCCACCATGTAGATGGTTTCGTGCGGTTGGCCGCCGTAGAGGCCGGGATGAAGGTCGCCGCCGCCCGTGAGCACCACGGCGTTCAGCAGCGGCAGGACGGCGTCCAGTCGCTCCTCCCCGGGCGGCAGCAACAACGGGATCCCGCCGGCGCGGCGCACGGCGTCCACGTACTCGCCGGGAAGCATGAACCGGTTGTTCGGGCCGCGGCCGTAGGTGGTCAGGCCGATCAACGGAGTGTTCTTGTCAGATTCTTTCGAAATAGCGTTTCCTTTCCCAATCGGTCACCGCCTCGCGGTATTTCCGCACTTCCGTGCGAAAGAAATGGGCGTAGTGTTCCACCACGTCGGGACCGAAGCTGTCCCGGCAGAACTCGCTGGCCTCGAACAGGTTGACCGCGTCAGCCAGGGCCCCCGGCACCTGCAACAGGTCGGCGGCGGTGTACAGGTTGCCATCGAACGCCGGCGGCGGCTCGATCCGCCGCCGGATGCCGTCCATGCCCGCGGCCAAGGCGGCGGCATAGGCGAGATAGGGGTTGCAGTCCGCACCCGGCACACGGCATTCGATGCGGCAGCCGTTCCCCTGCCCCACCACCCGGAACCCGGCAGTGCGGTTGTCGTGGCCCCAGGCGATGCCGGTGGGAGCCCAGGACTCCGCCCGGTAGCGCTTGTACGCGTTGATGGTGGGCGCGTAGAACACCATGGTCTCGGCCATATGCGTCAGCCATCCCCCGAGGAACCAGCGGAACACCTCGGAAAACCCGCCCTGACCGCCGTTTCCCGCGAAGGCGTTGCCGCCGTCGCGCCACAGGCTCAGGTGCATGTGGCAGCTCGAGCCCGCCAGCTCCGACGCGTACTTGGCCATGAAGGTGACGCTCAGTCCCATCTGCTCCGCCACCTCCTTGAGGCACTCCTTGTAGACACAGTGGCGATCGGCCATGGTCAGGACGTCGCTGTAGCGCACGTTGAGCTCGTGCTGGCCCGGTCCCCACTCACCCTTGGAGCTCTCCACCGGCACTCCGGAGTCCCGCAGGTGGCGCCGTGCCGCCCCGTGAAACCCTTCCTCCCGGAATCCCTGGAGCACGTGATAATCCTCGATGTAGCCGCCCGCGGGGACCAGGTCGTGATAGTGCTTTTCCGACGCCTGCCGGTACGAGTCTTCGAACAGGTAGTATTCCAGCTCGGACGCGGCCATGACCTCGAACCCCAGGGATCGGGCCCGTTGCAGCTGCCCGTGCAGCACCGAGCGCGGCGCTTCCGCCACAAGCTCGTGGGAGACGTTCTCCCTGACGTCGCACAGCACCATCGCGGTCTTGTCCAGCCAGCTCAGGCGACGCAGGGTGTTCAGATCGGGCACCAGGTGGAAGTCGCCGTAGCCCCGCTTCCAGTTGGCCAGCCGGTATCCCTGGACCGGCTCCATCTCCATGTCCGTGGTCAGCAGGTAATCGCAGGCGTGGGTGCCCTCGGAAGCCACCGTGTCCAGAAAATAGCCGGCGTCCAGCCGTTTGCCCATGAACCGTCCGTAGAGATCGGTGAACGCCACCAGCACAGTATCGACCCGGCCCGCAGCCACGGCTTCCTGCAGTTGCTCGACGCTGAGCATGCCCGTAACTTCTACCACTCCGTCATCTTTGCTCGGAATGTCCATGGACGTTGCTACGATGAGATATCCCTGGGCGGGTTGCCCAAAATACGGGGTTCCATAGATTCCTATCGCAGGAACGCGGAAATATCCACTGACGGCCGGCGAAGCGCCCGTCCGCCTGGCCGCCGGACGTCCTTTCCACGGCGAGTGGGCACGACCCCCCCGTCAGACCTGCGAAAAGGTGTCCTTAAAAGGTCTCTCCGTTGAACGCTCGTTTCAGCAAGGTCCTGTTGCATTGCCTCACCCGTTGTGGCATGGACACGGCTGTTGGTTCCAATTGGTCCGGCAACTGTAACCCTAACCAAAGGAGGATCTCATGAAGCGTTTACTCACGTTTATGATCGGTCTGGCACTGTGTGGCACCTTGGCCCTGTCAGCCACGAACGCCACCGCACAAAACTTCCTGGTTATCGGCGGCGGCTCCACGACCGGCGTCTACTACCAGGTGGCTTTGAACATCTGCAAGATCGTCAACGACAAGCTGGGCGGCAAGGGCTACAACTGCATCGGCCGGCCGGCGCTCGGATCGGTCTTCAACATCCGATCCATCCAGCGGGGGCTGCTGAACTACGGCGTGGCCCAGTCCGACTGGGTTTACGCCGCCGCCAATGGCAAGAAGAACTGGAAGGGCAAACCCGACAAGGGACTGCGTACGGTCTTCACCGTCCATCCCGAGGCGGTCATGCTGGTCACCCGCAAGGACACGGGCATCAAGACCATCGCGGACCTCAAGGGCAAACGCGTGAACATCGGCAACCCCGGATCGGGACAGCGGGGCAACGCCGAGGATGTGCTGCGCCTCTCCGGCATCGACAAGGACAAGGACATCAAGGCCGAAGGTCTGCAGCAGAACGAGGCCAACCGCGCGCTGGTTGACAAGAAGATCGATGCGTTCTTCTACACCATCGGCGTCCCCTGGGGCGGCGGCCTGGAGATCGCCAACAGCACCGCCATCGACATCGTTCCGGTGGACACCGCGCCGATCAAGAAGCTCGTGGCGGACAACCCCTTCTACGTCATGACCAAGATCCCCGGCGGGACCTACAAGGGCGTGGACAACGACGTTCCGACCTATGCCGTGAAGGCGACCTTCGTCACCGGCGAGAAGGAGTCGGCCGACTCGGTGTACACGGTAGTCAAGACGATCTTCGAGAACCTCGACACGCTCCGCAACTCGTACGCCAACTTCAAGCACCTGCAGCCGAAGGACATGTTGGGCGGCCTCTCGGCGCCGTTGCATGCCGGAGCGATGAAGTACTACAAGGAGAAGGGCTGG
>JAJDTQ010000185.1 GCA_022827045.1 Candidatus Binatia bacterium | reverse complement strand
GATTTGCCGTCAGCGTCTGAACAGCGCAACCCAAGGGAGGAGCCGGATGCCTTAGCGGGCACGTCCGGATCTGAGCGGGGGGCGCTGGGCAACCAGCGTCCCTACCGCAATGCCGTTCTCGCCGAAGCTCAGCAGGACGGCGGGATCCTCGATGCCGGCGCCGTCGTCGGTGACGGTCACGGTCAGGGGTGTTTCGGACGGCTCGGACGCGCCGGCGGCGGGCCGGCCGGCGGGTGTGGCGACGGTGACGCGTACGCGGGTGGCGCCGGCCCGGCGCGCGTTCTGCAGAGTCTCAGTGAAGATGTCGTATAGAGTGGATGCAAAGAACCTTGTTACGCGCTTGAGAGCACTCTCGTGGACCCGGGCGCGGATGGTCGCCCCGGGCGGAATGGCGGTGTGTGTCATGCGGAGCCTCCATTGGGATGAGAAAAAATAAAAAGCCCCGCCCCGCGGTGTGCGGGACGGGGCGCCAGGGAGCTGTAGGATAGCTCAGACGCTGCGCAGGAACTCGGGGATGTCGAGCCCGTTGCCGTTGTCATGGCCGTTGGCGGCGAGGGGCGCGGGATGGTGTTCGGCTCCCGCGGGGGCCTCGACGGTCTCGGTCACGGAGACCGGATGCGGCGGGTCGATAGGTGCGTCGGCGCCCTCCGGTTCCACCGGCTCCGGGGCTCCGGCGTCTTCCGGTGCCGGACCGGCTACGGAGTCCGGCGCCTCGGTTGCGGACGCTGTCTCTGCACCGGCATCCTCGGCGCCGGCACGGCCCGCGTCGAACGCCTTGAAGCCCGGAGGGGTCCAGGCGAGCGCGGCGGCGTGGGCGTCCGCGGTGACGCCCAGCGGAGGGCTGCCGGCCGCGAAGGCCTCCTCCATCGCCCTGGCGATCGCGGGCTTCTTGCTCTTGGCCCGAGCAGAGGCCCATGCCGGTCCCAGGGTCTCCCTGGCGATGTCCAGGATGCGGCCCTTGTTGATGCGGGACCACAGCATGTCCGCGGTCGGGCGCACGTGGCTGGCGAAGTCGACGTCGAGCCGGGCGATGGTGGCTTCGAGTTCGGGACGCGCCTGCGGCTCGAAGGCCAGCTGGCCCTTCACGGTGCGCGCCACCGTGGCCGCGAAAAGCCGCTGCTTGTCGTCCTGTGGCAACGCGCGGAGCGCTGCGAAGGACTCGCCGCCGTCCTCGACGGTCAGCCAGTCCAGCGGCAGGCCGGAGCGGTCGGCGAGCATCGCCTCGCCCGGGCTCCAGGATCCGAAATCCTCGTCGTTCATGCGCAGGGTCGGCCGGTCGGGGGTCTCCCGGACGGCGATGTCGAGCGCATGCTCCTGGTAGCCGTGGGTGAACACGGCGCGGCCGAGCTGGAACAGCATGAGATCGAAGGCGGCCTCGAAGTTCTCCCCGAGATGCGCCTTGACCAGTGCCGTGCGGATCGAGCGGAGATCGTCCGAAAGCCCGATCCCCACGCCGGCCTCCTTCCGCGCCTCGGCCTGCGGGTCGGCGGGCGAGGCGATGGGCGCGGAGATCGCGGGTCTCCGGACCCGGTCGTCCGCCGTAGTGTCGCCGTCACCGGCATCACCGCCGGCGCTGTCGCCGGGTTCGGCCGGCTTCGGCATGTCCTCGGGGCGGACCAGGCCCCGGATGACCTGGAGCTCGCCGTTCCGGTCGATGGTGGCGATGGCGCCGGCGATGTCGTAGTCCTCCGCCCGGAAGGTCGCCCGGCCCTCGATCGCCGCGTGAATCTCGCCTGTCCGGGTCTGGATGGCTTCGGGCTCTTCTTCGAGCTCCTCGGTCCAGTCTTCCTCGTCGAGGTTGGAGAGCTCGTCCTCGCGGGTGCGCAGGCGCTCCAGCTCGGCGGTCTCCTCCGCGGTCGGCGCGGAGGGCTCCGGAGAGATGCGCCCGTAGCGGGCAATCTCGGTCCAGTCCACCTCCGGTGCGGCCGTCGCCCAGCGCCAGCGGGTCTGGAGGTCCTTCACGGTGTCGCTCAGCTTCGCCAGGGCGAGGTTCTGCAACAGAACCGGGTCCTCCAGCCAGATCCCGCTCTCGTCCTCGGCTGCGAACAGATCCCGCAGCACCGGTCCGCCCGCGGCCTCGTAGTCCTTGACGCCGACGAAGCGGGCCATGGCGGAGTTGGCCGGGACTCGCTCCTCGGTGAGCATGCGCTTCACCTGCCAGGCGGCCGGGCGGTAGCCCTGGTCCGCCACCTGCTCCCAGACCACCATCTGGCGGGAGTGATCGGTGGTGACGGTGAAAGCCTTGAGTGTCTCCAGGTCGATGTCGCCGGCCCGGTAGGCGTTGAGCAGTTCGGGCGCGGCGTTGCCGAGCCGCAGGCGCTGTTCGACCAGGCGCTCGGACGTCCCGAACCGCGCCGCGATGGCCGCCGCCGTGACGCCGGATTCGGTCAGCTTCGTGAAGGCGATCACCTGGTCGGCGGGATGCATGGCGATGCGTATGACGTTTTCGGCGAGGGACAGCTCCGCGGGCGCGGCATCGCCGGCCACGACCAGGCAGGCCACGGGATGCGCGGCGTCGAGCACGCCGTCGGCGGCGAGCGCCTTCAGGGCGGCGAGGCGGCGGCCGCCCGCGACCACGGCATAGGCTCCCTCGGAGGCCTCGCTCCGGACGACGAGGTTTTCGAGAAGCCCGTGGTTCGCGATGGAAGCCTTCAGTTCGGCCTCGGCGACCGCATCGGGCGGCGTCTTGCGCACGTTCTCCGGCGCGACGTACAGACGGTCGAGCGAGATCGTGCGGATCGTCGGCTCGTGGATGGGAGCGGTGTGGTTCATGTGTTCCTCCGTGAATGGGGTTGTGGGC
>JAJDTQ010000154.1 GCA_022827045.1 Candidatus Binatia bacterium | reverse complement strand
GCGATCTGGCGCCGGTCCCGGTAGGGGTACTGGGTTCCGACCAGGATGTTGAGCACGCCGGAGGGGTCGACATAGGCCAGGCCCGCTTCCGGCTCCATGGGGACGTGATCCATCCGGTGCGTGTGGTAGCTGTCCTCCACGATCACGTCCGACTCCGCGATGCCCTGCTCCAGGTCTCCCTTGCGCACGGTGGTGTGCTGGAACACGTTAGGGCCCTCGTGGATCGGCGGCCCGTCGGGGTCCAGGGCATCCTTGTAGGTGAGGATGGGGCGCAAGGGCTCCAGGTCTACCTTGATCTTCGCCACCGCCTCCTCCGCCGCCTCCTCGTCCTCGGCCGCCACCAGCGCCAGGGCGTCGCCCGCCGACCGCACCTTGTCATCGGCCAGCGCCCGCTGGTCGAGCACGGCCAGTCCGTAGCGGTTGGTCCCGGGCACGTCCGACGCGGTGAGCACGGCTGCCACCCCGGGCACCCGGGCGGCGTCGCGGGTGTCGATGTTCCGGATCACCGCGTGGGGCGTTCCCGCCCACAGGATCTTGGCGTGCAGCATGCCCGGCACCACCATGTCGCCCACGTACTCGGTGGCGCCCAGCGCCTTCTCCAGCGCGTCCGGCTTGGTGACGTTCCTGCCGATCCAGTGGTACGGCTGGGCCGTCTCTCGAGAGGCATCCTCGCTCATGTTCCTTCGTTCCCCATCTCTTCCGCGGCCGCGCGCACGGCCTTGACGATCTTGCCGTATCCCGTACAGCGGCAGATGTTTCCGGAGATGGCGAAACGGATCTCCTCATCCGTGGGGTCGGGATTTTCCTGGAGCAATGCGTATGCGCTCATGATCATGCCCGGCGTGCAATAGCCGCACTGGACTCCCCCCTGCTCCACCATCTGCCGTTGCACCGGGTGGGGCATGCCGTCCTCGGCCAGGGCCTCGATGGTGACGATCTCCCGGTCCACGGCGTCCGGGACCAGCACCAGGCACGACACCACCGGGCGGCCGTCGAGCAACACGGTGCACGAGCCGCACTCGGCCTCGTTGCAGCCCTTCTTGCTGCCGGTCAGGCGGAGGTTCTCACGCAACACGTCCAGAAGGGACTCATGAGGCTCGGCCTCGGTCTCCCGGGTATCCCCGTTCACGCGTAGAGCGTAGCGCTGTTTCATGACGTTTCCGTTCGCCCGTTAACACGAGCCCGCGCCCGTTCCACCGCCTGCCGCAGCACGCGCTGCACGAGGATCCGGATCAGCTCCTTGCGGTAGCCGCCCGATCCGCGGATGTCGTCGATGGGGCGGCACTCGTCCATGGCCGCGGCGCCGGCCCACTCCAGACGCTTCGGGTTCGGCTCCTTCCCCCGCACCAGGTCCTCGGCCTTGAGAGCCCGGATGGGAGTGGGCGCCACCGCGCCCAGGGCGATCCGCACCGCCTCGATCCTTTCGCCGGCCGCGTCCAGCGTCACCGCCGCGGCGGCGCTGGCGATGGCGATGTCCATAGCCGACCGCGGCGTGAAGCGCTCGAAGGCGTCGCCGGTGCGTGGCGCCGGCTCCGGCACGTCCACCGCCAGGAGCAGTCCGCCCGTGCCCAGAACCGAGGCGCCCGGGCCCGTGAAGAAATTCTCCACCGGCACGGTCTCCTGCCGGGATTCAGGGGTATGGACCCTGGCCGTGGCCTCCAGCGCCAACAGCGGCGGCGCCGTGTCCGCCGACGGCGAGGCGTTGCAGAGGTTGCCGCCCACGCTGGCGATGTTTCTCAACTGCAGCGATCCCACCACCCGGAGCGCCTCGGTGATCGATGGGAAACGTCCTTCCACGGCGGCCGAGGTTTCCAGGTCACGCATGGGCGTGCACGCCCCGAGCCGGAGCCCCTTTCCGGGCTTGCACGCCCAGCCCCCGAGCTCCGGTATCCGCTTCAGGTTCACCAAGCCTTCGGGGAGGATCACCCGACGGCGCAACTGTATGACGACGTCGGTGCCGCCGGCAAGCGGTTTGCGGGCGCCCTTCCCTTCCCGCAAGAGCCCGCTCGCTTCGTCCAGCGTGGTCGGCTCGAAATAGTCAAACCGCATGTGCCATCCCTCGGCGCCGCCCTTCAGGTCAACCTGGGAATCACTTCCGAGGCGATCATCTCCACCTGCTCCGGCTGGTAGCGGTAGGGGATCAGGATGATCCGGTCAACGCCGGCGTCGACGTGGGCCTGGAGCTGCTCCACGCATTGGTCGGCGGTGCCGCGAATGGCGTGCTCGATGGTGGAGTCGCTCCACTTGGCGATGTCCCACTCGGTACTGAGCCAGTGGCGCATGGGTTCGTCCGCCGCTTCCCTGGAGGGACCCACGTAGATGGCGAGCTGGTTGGTGGCGGTCAGCTTCGATGGATCCCGCCCTGCCTTCTCGGCGGCTTCCAGGACCTTGGCCCAGCTCTTGGAGAAGCCCTCCGGCGTGTAGAAATAGGTGAGCCAACCGTCCCCTTTCTCACCCGCGCGGCGCAGCACCCGGTTGATGTAGCCGCCGATCAGAATGGGCGGATGCGGCTTCTGGACCGGCTTCGGCAAAAGCACGGCCGAGCGCAGATTCAACTCGTCCACCTGCTCGGTCACCATGTCCTCGGTCCAGAGCCGCACCAGCAGGTCGAGGTTGCGCTCGAAGATGCGCCCGCGGTCCTTGAACGAGATACCGACCGCGTCGAACTCCCGCGCATACCAGCCCGACGCCGCCCCCAGCAGCAGGCGGCCGCTCGAGATCTGATCCAGGCTGGCCAGGACCTTGGCCGTCACCACGGGGTTGCGCAACGGCAGCACCATCACCCCGGTGCCCAGCCGGATGCGTTCGGTGCGGGCGGCGATGGCGGTGAGGATGGTCAGCGAATCCAGCACCGGAAAGCTCGGGTCCACCCCCAGGAGGATGTGATCCCACGCCCACAGCGACTCGAAGCCCAGCTCCTCGGCGCGCTGGGAATAACGTATCAGCCCGTCCACGTCCGGGGTCTCCCCCGGCCCGACGAAATTGCGAATGGCGACTCCGAACTGTACCGGCATGAAATGTGGCTCCGTCAATGTTTCGGACACGGGCAGGTTTGAAACCCGCCCCTACAACTCTTCGAGGCACGGGCGGGTCCGGAACCCGCCCGTGCGCTTGATCCTCGCACCTACCCGAGAAAGTTCCTTTCGGGGTCGATGCTCCGCAAGGTCTCCAGCTCTTCCTCGCTGGGCGGTTCGGTGACCGGCAACTCGTCTGGCACCGGCAGCTCGAACCCGGTGTTGTCCAGTACCTCCTGGACGGTGACCCCGGGGTGGAGGCTTTCCAGCCGCAGCCGCCGCGTCTCGTCGTCGAACCCGAGCGTGCCCAGGTGGGTCACGATGCGGCTGACGGTGCCGAACACGAGCCCGGCCTCGCGGCGTGAGCGGCCTCCCGAAAGGAAACCCGGACTGGTGACGAAATCGACCTTGGGCACGAACCGGCGCCGCTCGTGCATGGTCACCACCATGATCTTGCGGCACAGCGAGATGATGTCGTTGGCGCCGCCGCTGCCCGGCAGGCGGACCTTGGGGCGCTCGTAGCTGCCGATGACGCTCGAGTTGAGGTTGCCGTGGCAATCGATCTGCGCGCCGCCGACGAACCCCACATCGAGAAACCCCCGTTGAGCGAACAGGAACGTATCGGTGATGCCCGGCAACATCTGCGCCCTGGGCGCGGTGCGCATCTCGTTGGTGGAGTACGGCAACCGCCCCGGCACCATCCGCGGACCCATGCTGCCCCCTTCCACCACGATGACAAGCTCGGGGGCGCGGGTCTTCTGCGCCAGCACCGCGGACACCAGCGGCACGCCCACGCCGGCGAACACGGAGGTGACGCCGGCGAGCTGGCGGGCGGCGACCACGGCCAACAGCTCGGTGGCGGAATAGTTCATCGCGGCCCCAGCAACTCCTCGGCGCACCGCCTCTGCCGCGCCAGCGCCTCTGCGCCGAACAGCGCCAGGTACTCCTCGTGACTCGAAACGCCGTAGACGTAGCGATCGAGGTAGTCGTCGATGGCGCCGGTGCCCCGGGCCTTGACGGCGTCGGTATAGGCCTCGAAGTGAGCGAAGTCGGCTTCGTACAAGCCGTAGCATTCATGGGGGAAGGAGCCGTAGGGCGCCTCCACCACCGCGTCCACCACCAGGCCCGGAATCACGGTGCGGTCCGGCCGGTTGCGCACTTCCTCCTCGTCGATGATCTCCTCGGCGGTGACGATGACCGTGGCCGCGGCCTTGGCGATGTCCGTGTCCATGTGTGGATAGCCGTCGATCTGGCAGTTGCCGAAGCGGTCGGCCCGGTGTACGTGGATCAACGCCACCTCCGGGAACAGGCTCGGGACCAGGCACAGCGTCTCTCCCGTGAACGGGCACTCCATGGTCTTGGTGTCGGTCACGTCCATGAGGTCCGATCCCAGCATGGTCAGGGTGGGGAGGAACGGCACGCCCATGGCGCCCCCACGGTAGCGAAGTCCGAGCCCCAGATGGCTCCACTCCTCGAAGCGGATGCGCCCTCCTTCCACTTCCTCGCGGAGCTTGATGGAGAGGCCCCACGGCAGCGCGATGTCGAACCAGCTCGTCATCAGCCCGTCCACCGCCTTGGCGGCCATGAACAATTCGCCCTCGTAGCACATGAGGTTGCGCGACAGCGTCAGGCCCCTTCTTTGCTGGCGCAACACCTCCAGCAGGGCCGCCCACGGGCTGCGCGAGAAGAGACATCCTCCGATGGCGATATGGTCGCCGTCCTGGACCCTCTCGACGGCTTGGGACAGAGTGGTGAGCTTTTCACCGGTGGACTGGGGCTTGGCCTCAAGCCTGCGCCGGGCCTCGACGAAATCGGCCGATTTCATCAGGACGGGGAACCCCCTTCCAGACCGTGCCTCGAGCGGGCCGGATCAATCTCGGGGGCGCACCTTGTGGATGCCGTCATGTCCAAAGGCAGCTAACATCAAACCCCGGTCCAGTCAACTGCGCTCCCGGTACGTGGCGCCAGAAAGCGGCGGCACAGCTCTGCGATGGCATCGACCCGATCCGGGTGGAGCCAGTGGAGGCCCGGTTGGGCGCGGAACCAGGTGAGTTGGCGTTTGGCCAAACGGCGTGTGGCCTGTTGCATCGACGACAGCGCTTCCGGCCGGCTCATCCGGCCTGTGAGACACTGCACCGCCTGACGATAACCGACGCCCTGCATGCTGCGCAGATCCGCCGCGTAGCCCCGGTCGAGGAGGCTCCCGGCCTCGTCCAGCAGTCCCTCGGCCATCATCCGCTCGCAACGGCCATCGATACGCTCGTACAGCTCCGGACGCGGCCGCTCCAGCCCCACCCCCAGCATCTCGAAGGGCTGGTCGCCGAACCCGTGCTCGCGCTGCCACTGGCTCAAGGGCCTTCCGGTGCCGTGAAAGACCTCCAGGGCGCGGACGATGCGCACCCGGTCCCGAGGATGAATCCGCTCCGCCGCCTCCGGATCCACCCGCTTCAGCCGGTCGAAAAGATGTCCGACTCCGTGTTCGGAAATCACCCGCGCGAGCTCGGCCCGCAGCGCCGCATCCCGCGGCGGGCCGGCGAACAGGCCCCGGGTGAGGGCCTTCACGTACAGTCCGGTGCCGCCGGCCACCAGCACGTTGCGGCCCCGGGACCATACGTCATCCACGGCCTTCAGGGCCGCTTCCCTGAACAGCGCGGCGTTGAAATCTTCGTCCGGGTCCACCATGTCCAGCAGGTGGTGAGGACATTGCCGCCGCTGCGCGGGCGTCGGCTTGGCCGTACCGATGTCCATGTAGCGGTACACCTGCATCGAGTCGGCGCTGACGATCTCGGCGTCGAGCCGGTCCGCAAGGGCCAGCGCCACGTCGGTCTTGCCGACCCCGGTGGGGCCTACGATCAGGAGGATCCTGGGTTTGGCGTTCACGAGTGGCACGGGACGTGACACTGGTTGCGGGACGCGACACTGGCGTCAGGCACGCCGGAACATGCGCTCCAGCTGGCTGCGGCTGAACCGCACCATCACCGGCCGGCCGTGGGGGCATTGGGTGGCGAACTCGGTATCGTCGAGTTGCCGGAGAAGCGCCTCCATCTCCTCCTTCTCCAGCGCCCGATTGGCTCGGATGACGCTGTGGCAGGCGATGGTCATGAGGCGCTCCTGGTAGCCGTGTTGCAGCTCGGCCGACCGGCCCGTTTCGGCGAACTCGCTGATCATGGCGCGCACGGCATCGCGGTAGTCGCCCTCGGCGAGGAGGGCCGGCACCGCCCGCAGGGAAAACGTGTTCCGGCCGAAGGGCTCCAGGGTAAAACCGGCCCTTTCCAGCGTGCCGAGTTGCTCCTCCAGGACCATCGCCTCGGTGACCGGCAGCTCGAGGATCTGTGGCATCAACAGCTCCTGCTTCTCGATGCGGCCTTGCTCGAGGTCGGCACGCATGCGTTGAAAGGCGATGCGCTCGTGCGCCGCGTGCTGGTCGATGAGCACCATGCCGGGCTCGCCGTGACAGAGGATGTAGCAGCCCAGAACCTGGCCGACGACGGTCAACGACGAGAAGGCGCCCTTCTCCGCCGGCGCCGGGACTTCCGCCGCCCCGAACGGGTCGACGCGTCTGGCGGCGCCCGGCAGATCGCGGCCGGAAGTCAGGGGCAGGTCCTGGAGAACCGGCGCGGCCCGGTATTCGGCGGCGGGCTCGCGAACGCCTGCCGGGCCGGGCGCTTCCAGCGGCTCATGCGGCATGGCCGGCGGCACCGCGGCACCCGTCCGGGCAGCAGTCTGCAGGCCGCCCCGCACCGCGCCCAGGACCGTCTCGTAGAGCTCCGACTGGCGCCGGAACCGCACCTCGGTCTTGGCCGGGTGAACGTTCACGTCGACGTGATTGTGGGGCAACTCCAGGTAGAGGATGGTGGCCGGGAAACGCCCCTTCATGAGCAGCGTGTCGTATGCCCTCAGCAAGGCGTGGGTCAGCAGCTTGTCGCGCACGAAGCGATGGTTGACGAACGTGACCATGTAGCGGGAGTTGCCGAAGGACTTCGGCGCCTGGCTTGCGAACCCGTGGCACCGGAGGTGCTCCCGGGTCAGCGAGAACGGCACGAGGTCGCCGCCGGCGTCGCCGAACACCTGCCGCACGCGGTCCTGCAGCCGTGGGGCGGCGGCGTAGTCCGCGAGCCTCTTGCCGCCGTGATGGAGCCGGAAGTGCACCGACGGATGCGCCAGCGCCGCGCGGTTCACGACGTCGCTCACGTACTTGATCTCGGTGCGGGGCGACTTCATGAACTTGAGCCTGGCCGGAACGTGGTAGAACAGGTCCCGTACCTCGACGGTGGTCCCCGGTGGACAGCCCGCGGCCACCGGACTTCCCTTCCCGCCGTTCTCCACGCGGTGCCGGCACCCGATCTCCTGGGAAGCCGGACGCGACACCATCTCCACGGCCGCCACCGAGGCGATGCTGGGCAGCGCCTCACCGCGAAAGCCCATGGTGGCGATGCCCGCCAGGTCCGCTTCGCTGCGGATCTTGCTGGTGGAATGGCGCTCGAAGGCGAGGGGAACGTCCTCCCGGGCCACGCCCTCGCCGTCGTCGCTGACCCTGATGAGGGACGTGCCGTTGCCCTCCACCAGCACCGCGATCTCGCTTGCGCCGGCATCGAGGGCGTTGTCCACAAGCTCCTTGACCACCGACGCCGGCCGCTCCACCACCTCGCCGGCGGCGATGCGATCGATGAGAGTGTCGGGCAGCATGGTGATCTTCATGGAACTCCCGGTCGCGGAAAAACTCTTGAAGGTTAACCCGTGGCATTCCCGCCGGTCAACGACGCCCACCGACCGGTTGACACCCCGAACCCACGCTGGATAAGGTCGCCGCCATGGGAGATTCGCATCCGGCGTTCCCGGTCCGGCCGCCGCGACGCCGTGTCCCGGCCGTGCTCAAGCGCGCATGCCGGCGTCTGGTGCTCGCGCCCTTGCTGCTGCTGCCGTTGCAGGCCGTCGCCGCCCCGGAGGACGCGGTCCTCATGGAGGTGCGGCAGGTCGCGGTCGATCCCTTGAACCGGACCCCCGTGGTGATCCTGGCGGGCGGCGGACGGTTGCTGCCGATCTGGATCGGCGACGCCGAGGCCTCGTCCATTGCGCGCGCCCTCGAGGGACAACGCTCGTCCCGGCCCGATACGCACGACCTGATCGGGAATCTCCTGAAGGGTCTGCGCGCGACGCCGGAACGGATCACGATCACGGAACTGCGCGAGTCGACCTATTTCGCGGTCATCACACTCAGGGCCGGCCGGCGGCGGATCGCCATCGATTCGCGTCCGAGCGACGCCATCGCCGTGGCGCTCCGCACCGGCACGCCCATCTACGCCGCACCCCAGGTCCTGGAACAAACCGTCCGTCTCAACGATCCGGCACTCCGGCGAGGGCAAGGCGTCACCCGCATGATGGGCATGCACATGCAGGACCTCACCGCCGAACTTGCCAAGCTGTTCGCCACGGAACTGCGCCAGGGCGTTCTGGTGGCCCATGTGGAAGGCACCAGCGCCGCTTCCGTGCGCGGGTTCCGGCGCGGCGACGTCATCGTCCGCGTGGACGGCAGGCGGATCCGCAACACGCGCGAGCTGGAAGCGGTCCTCGCCTCCCGCCCGGCAACCGGCCGGCATACCTTCCGTATACGCAGAGACGGCGGGTCCGTCACCATCGTGATGGACCCGCCGTCTCGGAGAAAACGGTAGCGATTCAGGGTCGAAGCGATCAGCCGGCGCCGTTGCTGCTGAACAGAACCTTGCCCCACTTCTTCGCCGTGGCGTCGAGCACTTCCGGGCTCGACTCCGCCACCGGCGGGAACTCGCTCATCCACTCGTACGGGCGGCACGCGTCGATGATGGCGCGGGAGTTGAAACCCTTCTTCGTGGGATGCACGATCGGATCCAGCGGTCCGCTCCAGGCGCGCCGGATGATGTCGATGTCTGCATCCGGGTCCGAACGCGTCGCCATGGCCCAGATCACGTCGTCGGTGTTGGAGGGGTCGATGTCGTCGTCCACGACGATGACGTACCGGCCCAGGTAAGCGCCCGCATGGCACTGGGACGCCACCACGGCGGCTTGGCGCGCGTGTCCGGGATAGCGCTGCTTGATCGACACCACCATGACCAGGCGGCTTCCGCCGGCCACCATCAGCCACACGCCCTTGACGTCCGGAACCCCGGCCTTCTCCATCTCGTCCCAGATGAGCGCGGAACGCAGGTACGAACGGTACCAGCCCAGCTCGGCGGGGGGCCTTCCCGGAGGCGAGCCGAGGATAATGGGATCGTTCCGGTGGTACATGCGCTTGATCTTGACGATGGGCTCGTTGCGCTCGGCACTGGCATAGTAGCCGGTCCACTCACCGAACGGGCCCTCGACGCGGTCTTCGCCGAAGAGGACGTCGCCCTCCACCACGATCTCGGCGTTGGCCGGAACCATCAACCCCGAGTACGGCGCCTTGACCACTTCCAGGGGCTCGCCGCGGATGCCGCCCAGGAAGTCGTACTCGGGCACCCCGTAGGGCACCTCGATGCTCCCGCCCAGGAACACCAGCGGATCATGACCGAAGGACATGGCCATCTTGAAGGACTCGCCCGTCTGCTGGTACTTGTCGCGGTGGATGCGGCCGTGCTTGCCCGGGGAGATGTAGAAGCCGACGGTGTCGGAGTCGTGGACCATGACCCGATAGGTGCCCCAGTTGGTCCAGCCTTCGTCCCGGTCCGCGGTGATATCGATGCTGCCGGTGCCTATGTAGCGGCCGCCGTCGCGTTCATGCCAACGAGGGGTGGGGAACTTGAGCAGATCGATGTTGCCCTCCTCGAAGACGTTCTCGAAAACGGGCCCGTCCTTCAGCACGTTGGCGGGAATGGGCTTGATCTTCTTGTAGTGCTCACGCCACGTATTGACGAACTCCATCTTGCTGTCGCCGGGCGGCAGGTTCAGCGTCAAACCGATACGTTTCCGCGAGCTCAGCGAGTTGGACAGGACACGGTAGCCCTTGGGGTGGTCCTTGATCTCGTCGAACAGCACCGCCGGGCCGTCTTCCTTGCGCATCACCATCTCGGTAATGGCGCCGATCTCGAGATCCCAGTCGCAACCCTTCAGGGTCTTGAGCTCTCCCATCGCATCCGCCTTCTCGATCCACTCGCGGCAGTCATTGAATTCCATCGTTACCTCCGCTCACTGGTTTTGTTATCGTATGCTTCTACCGTTGAAAGGCTGCATTCCGCCGAGCCGCGTCAGGTCTTCTGGTACATGCCTCGGCCGGTGCGCTTGATCCGACCTTCCTTCGACCACCGTACGACCACCTGCCTGAGGTAGGCCCGGGGCTTCTCGCCCGCGGTCTTGTTGGCGCCGATGGTATCCAGCGTGAACTCGCCGGGCAAGTTATCGAAGACCGCGTTCCAATCGATCATCGCGCCGCGCGGCCCCCGTCTCTGCGTCGCCGTCTTCGAGCGGCCGGCCCGCGGGCCGCGCTTGGGGGCCTTCGAGCTGCCGTCGAGCATATCGTAAATGAGTTCGTGCCGCTTGATCTCATCCCGCAACGCGGCAACCCGCGTCGTGGCCGCGGCCAGTTCCTTTTGCAACCTATCGATCTGTCTCTTGACGCTGACTTTCAGATCCAGGGCCATCATTCCCCCTTGCTGAAGAATGTCACCCTAGTTAGCATAATGGACCGGAATGCACAATTGTCCTGCTCGTTCGAGGTCAGGGCTTCGCAAACGCCGATCCCTATGATATCATCGTGGACCGAACTGATTGAAAGGATTCGGAATAGTAGCCATGGCCAGAGTATGCTTCATCTGTGACAAGGGACCCTCGGTCGGTAACAACGTCAGCCACGCCAACAACAAGACCCGCCGCCGCTGGCTGCCGAATCTTCAGCCGGTGCGCGCCCGCGTGAACGGCTCCGTTCAACGCATCCGGGTATGTACCCGGTGCCTGCGCTCCGGCAAGGTCGAGAAGGTCGCCTGAGTTCTCACCCGGCCCCCGCCGGAACCGGATACCGCCGCCTACCCCTGGACTCGATTCGCCTGATACACCCCTTTCACGTTGGAGATGTCCTGCAGCACCTGCCGGAGCTGATCGGAGCTTCCGATCATGATCTCGAACGTGTTGACGGCCTTGTCGTCGAACGTGCGGATGTGCGCACGGGCGATATTCACACCCGAGTCGGATATGGCCGAGCTGATGGCAGCCAGCAGGCCGGGCTTGTCCGCGCAGCTCACCTCGATCTTGACCGCGCGCGGCATCTGCGCATCCTCCGACCAACTCACCTCTACCCTTCGTTCGGGATCGGCTTCGAGTCCCGTGGGACAGCTCACCACGTGCACGGTCACCCCCCGCCCGCGGGTGATGATCCCGGCGATCTCCTCGCCGGGCAGCGGATGGCAACAGCGCGCGAACCGCACCAGCACGTCCTCGATGCCCTTGACGCGCACCCCGCGGTCCCGTGAGCCCACCAGCCGAAAGAGCCGTTCGAGCCCGCCCTCGAGTTGCTTCTTGTCGCCCTTGAGCTGCTCCGCCGGAAGGAGCTTGGCCAGCACCTGGCGCGGCATCAGCTTGCCGTAGCCCACGCTCGCCAGAAGCCCCTCCTCGTTCTTGACCCCGAGCTCCTTGCCCAGCTTGTCGATCCTGCCCTCTTGCTGCAGGCGCTGGTAGTCCAGCTTGTGACGGGCGAAGTCCCCCTCGAGGATCTCGCGTCCCAGGGCCACGCTCCGCTCGCGTTGCTGCGAGGTGATCCAGGTCCGGATCCGGGACTTGGCGCGGGGCGTCTTGGCCACCTTCAACCAGTCCCGGCTCGGCGTCTGCTCCTCCGTGGTGATGATCTCCACCGTATCGCCGCTCCTGAGGATGTACTTGAAGGGTGCCAGCCTGCCGTTCACGCGCGCGCCGGAGCAGTGCTGGCCGATATCGGAATGGATGCGGTAGGCGAAATCGACGACGGTCGCCCCCTTGGGGAAGACCTGCAGGTCGCCGTTGGGCGTGAACACGTAGACTTCGCCCGGGAACAAATCCTCCTTGAGGCTGTGGAGAAACTCCTGAGGGTTCGACAGATTCTGCTGCCATTCGAGGAGCTGGGTCAACCACGTGAACCGTTGGATGTCCGTCACCTGAAGTGCCTTGCCCTCCTTGTACCGCCAGTGGGAAGCGATCCCCTCCTCCGCCACCCGGTGCATGTCGTGGGTGCGGATCTGGATCTCGATGCGCCGGGCGTTGGGCCCGAGGACGGTGGTGTGCAACGACTGGTACATGTTGGACTTGGCGAGCGCGATGTAGTCCTTGAACCGGCCCGGAACCGGCCGCCACTTGGAATGAACGATGCCCATGGACTCGTAGCACTCCCGCACCGTATCCACCACGATGCGGAATGCCACGAGGTCGTAGACCTGTTCGAAGTCCAGGCTCTGGTCCTCCATCTTCTTGAAGATGCTGTAGAAATGCTTGGGCCGGCCGCTGACCTCGGCGTCGATGCCCTCTTCCGCAAGCGCCTTGCTCAACCGCGAGATCACATCGTTGATGTACTTTTCCCGGTGTTTCTTCTTCTGCGCCACGTCCTGCTTGAGCTGCCCGTAGATCTCCGGACGAAGGTGCTTGAGGGCCAGGTCCTCCAACTCGCTCTTGACCCAGTAGATCCCCAGGCGGTGGGCGATGGGAGCGTAGATGTCCAGGGTCTCCTGGGCGATGCGCCGCTGTTTCTCCGGAGCCAGGTACTGCAGCGTGCGCATGTTGTGTGTGCGATCCGCAAGCTTGATCAGGACCACTCGAATGTCCTTGGCCATGGCCATGATCATCTTGCGGAAGTTCTCCGCCTGCTTCTCCTCGTGGCTGGTGAAGTCCACGCGGCTCAGCTTGGTCACCCCGTCCACCAAGTTCGCGATCTCCTCGCCGAAGATCTTCCTGATCTCCGGCAGCGTGGTCAGGGTGTCCTCGACGGTATCGTGCAGCAATCCGCCGATGACGCTGGGGAGGTCCAGCTTGAGGTCCGCCAGCACCCCGGCCACGGCCACCGGGTGGACCACGTAGGGCTCTCCGGACAGACGTTTCTGGCCGTCGTGTACCTCCGCCGTGAAGCGGTACGCCTCGCGCAAGCGGTCGACATCAGCGCCCGGCTGGTACAGCAGCACCTTGTCGACCAGCTCGTTGATGGCGCTGTTGGCGGTAACCTTGGATCGGCGCCTGGGTTTTACCCCGGTTTCCGTGTGTACCTGCAAACCTTGAGCCTTTCAGCCGCGATAATGGCGGCCAGCCGCTTCACCGCGTCCTTCACGTCACGGTTGACGATGAAGTAATCATACCGCTGAATTTCCTGAATTTCATCTCGTCCGCGGCGCCAGCGCTGCGCAATGGTCTTCCGCGCATCCGTGCCCCTGCCGGCCAGGCGCCGGCGCAGCTCGTCCAGGGACGGCGGCAACACGAAAATGGCCACGGCGTCGATGAAGTGCTGCTTGATCTGGCGCGCCCCCTGGACGTCGATATCCAGCAGCACGTCGGTGCCGCGTCGAAGCTGACGTTCGAGGACTCGTCGCGGCGTGCCGTAGAGGTTCCCGTGAACCTCGGCCCACTCGGCAAAGCCGCCCGCGTCGAGCATCCGCCTGAAGCGCTTCTCCGAGACGAAATGGTAGTCCTTATCGGGGGTTTCGCCGCTACGCGGCGCCCGCGTCGTGAACGACACCGAAAGGTGCATCTCGGGATAGTCCCTCAGGACCCTCCGGGTCAACGTCGTCTTGCCCGCTCCGGACGGCGCCGACACGATGAAGATGATGCCGGGGCCGCGTTTGGTAAAGTCGCGAATCTCGACCGTCATTCCACGTTCTGGACCTGTTCGCGGATTTTCTCGACGCTTTCCTTGCCCCCGAGCACGAGACGGACCACCTCGAGTTGCGGCGCCTTGGCGCCGATGGTGGTGAGCTCACGCTGCACCTCCTGGAGCAGGAAGTCGATCTTTTTCCCCACCGGCTCGCGTTCGCGCATCAGTCTGGAGAGCATCTCCACGTGGCTGGCGAGCCGCACCACCTCTTCGTTGATGCTGCCCTTGAAGTTACCGCCGCCGGCTTCGCCCGCCCCGACCGTGGCGCCCTGTTCCTGAAGGCGTTGATCGATGGCCTCGGCGCGGCGCCCGAGATTTCGGGCCGCGCGCGCGAGCAGGCGGCCCTCCGCGACCATGTTGCGTTTCAGGTTGCGGCCTTCCCGGTCGCGGGAGCGGGTGAGGTTCTTCAACGCGGCGTCCAGGGCTCGAAGCACCAGCTTCTTCTCGCTCCCTTCCACGTGCTCCGGCTCCTTGAACTGGAACAGGTCCGGCAGGCGCGGCACCAACCCCAGGTCGATTTCGCCCTCGAGGCGGAAGCGCTTCTTGATGCGTTGCAGGGCGTCACAGTACTGCTCCATGAGGGTGTCGTCCACCTCCAGGCGGTAGCCGCGACCCTTGAGCGGCGTGCGGTCCACGAAAACATCCGTGCGGCCGCGGTGGACCCTCAGCCGGGTCTGTTCGCGCAACTCGTCCTCGAGGCTCAGATAAAGCTTGGGAACGCGCAGGTGAATGTCGGCGTGCCGGTGGTTGACGCTCCGGATCTGCACGGAAACCTTGACCTGCCTGTCCTGGAGGATGGCCTGACCAAAACCGGTCATGCTTCTCATACGCCCCGCTCCTTCCACGGGCCCTTCAGCCGCCCCGGATCAGGGAGCCGGGGCGGGCGCGGCCCGGGTGGCCGGGGCGTCGGCGGCCATGGCCTGGAGGGACCGCTCGAGCTGACGCAGCGCGTCGCCGAAGCCGGCCCAGTCACCGGCCTTGAGGCTTTCCATGGAGCGGCGGTAGTGCCGCAGGGCCTGACCCGCCAGATCCCCTCCAGCGTCTTCGGCCGCGGCCGTCTCCACCGCGAGCGCGGCGGCCGTCGCCGCCGGAGCCTGGGCCGTGTCCCCGAACAGCTCGCGCAAGGCGTCGTCCAGGTTCTCCCGCATGGCGATGCGGTTGCCGAACACGGTGACCACCCGCTTGAGCTCGGGCAGCGACCCCTGCTCCGCCGCCAGATAGAGGGACTGCACGTACAGCAGCGAGTCCTGGATGGGAATGGCCAGCAGGCTGCCGCGGATCACCTGCGAGCCGCGCTGGCCCCACAGGCTCAACTGCTGCGAGATGTACGCGTCCTGGTCGATGCGGGCGTCCACCTGCTTGGGCCCGTAGATGAGCTTCGCCTTGGGGAAGTTGAGCGCCAGCAGCTTGCCGTAGTGCGAGCCGTCGCTCCGGGCGGCCAGCCACGCCCTCATGTTGTCGCGGTTGTTGGGCGTGAACGGCAGGAGCAGCACGAACTCTTCCTTCTCCTCCCCGGGCAGCCGCATGATGGTGTAGTACGGCTCCATCTCCTGCTCTTCCTCGCCGACCCCTCGGATGGGGATGCTCAGAAGGTCTTCCTTGTTGTAGAAGACCTGCGGATCGCGCATGTGGTAGGTGGCGTACATCCGCGCCTGCACCTTGAAAAAGTCCTGCGGATAGCGGACGTGGGAGCGCAGCGCCTTCGGCATCGCCTCCATCGGCTTGAACAGTCCCGGGAACCCGCTGGCGTAAGCCTTCACCACCGGATCCTCGGCGTCGGCTATGTAGAAGTCCACCGTGCCGTTGTAGGCGTCCACCACGGTCTTCACGGAGTTGCGCATGTAGTTGCCGACGCCCTCCGTGGGCTCGGAGTACGGGTACCGCTCCGACATCGTGTAGCCGTCGACGATCCAGAAGAGCCGCCCCTCGGGCGTCACCACGAGGTAGGGGTCCTCGTCGAACTCGAGGAACGGCGCCAGCTTGCGGACCCGGTCCTGGATCTTCCGGTAGTAGAGGATCCGGCTCTCCGGGGTGATGTCGTTGGACAGCGAGATCCGCAGCGTCGCGAAACGGGCCGAATACAGGAGCTTGCGCCAGAACGACCTGAGCGGCACCCCGCCCTCGCCCTCGTAGGTCGTGTAGATGTTCTGGTCCCCGGCCGGGTAGTCCAGCTCCTGGGCCAGCGTCTTGACGAACACGTAGTCGTTGGCCACCTCGCCGAAGTAGATCTCCGGCCGGGTCACCTTGATGAAGCCGTCGGAAACAGGCGGGATGTCCTTGACGAAGAACTCGGGAAGACCCTCCTTGCTGATCTGGTTCACCGGGCTGTACACCACCCCGTAGCCGTGGGTGTACACCAAGTGCTCGTTGATCCAGATACGGCTCGGGAGCTGTTCGTGGGACAGCTCACGGGCCGAGAGCATCACCTGGCGGTAGCTCCCGTCGATGTTGTAGCGATCGTTGTCCACGTCGACGAACTCGTAGTAGGTGCGGATCTGCTGGAGCTGGGCATAGGTGGACAGGAGCGGCTGGTAGTTCCACAGCCGGATGTTCTTCACCGTGGCGTCGTTGTCCCGGAGGTCGTCGGCGGTCAGCACCTCGTTGACGGGAAACTCCTGGGCGTCCGCCCGGTCGAGGCCGTAGGCGTGTCGCGTCGAGCGGATGTTGCGCTGGATGTACGGCGTTTCCGCCACCAGCTCGTTGGGCACGACGTGGAACTGCTGCAGGAAAGACGGGTAGGCGAACATCCCGATGGCGTGGACCGCCGCCAGGGACCCCAACCCGATGAGCAGATACTTGAGCCCGGGCCAGCGCATCTGCACGAGAGTGAGCACGGCCACCGCCGCGGCCACCACCGCCAGCACCCGCAGGGCCGGAAGCCTTGCGTGTATGTCGGTGTAGCCGGCGCCGAAGACCACCCCGTTGTGCGAGTAGAGCAGCTTGTAGGCGTCGAGCAGGTAGCCGCCGCACTGGACCACCAGCAGCAGCGCCAGCAGCACGGACAGGTGGACCTTCGCGGCGGTGTGAACGGACAGCCCCTCTTCCGAGTACTGGATGCCGCCGTACAAGAGGTAGACGAAGGCCGTCGCCACCAGGATCAGCCCCAGCGACACCAGGAACCAGCGGTAGAGCGCCTCCATGGCCGGCAGACGGAAGATGTAGAAGCCGATGTCCTTGGCGTGGAGGGGATCCTGGATGCCGAAAGGCACGCCGTTGAAGAACAGCAGCGCCGATTCCCAGTGCATGGCGGCCTGGGGCGCGGCCAGGAATCCCAGCACCAGGGCCACCGGCAGCAGCAACCGCCTGATAAGCGGATCGAGCTCCTCGGGACCCGGCACCTCCGGATTCCGGCTCTGGAGCGGAACCACGCCTTCACGGAGCCGGGCGGCGAGCTTGATGTTGACGTAGAAGAGCGCGAAAAACAGCACCCCCGAGATCACACCCAGCAGCACCTTGATCCAAAGCGTCTTGGTGAACACTCCGGAATAGCCGATCTCCCGGAACCACAGGAAGTCGGTATAGAGATATATGGCCTCGCCGAAGAGCGAGAACAGGATAAACGCGCCGAGCGCGATCAAGCCGATGGATCTTCGCATTGAATCCTCTTCAGAGTCTTAGTGTCCTGTACGGCCAATTCGCACGACTACGCGAACGCGCCCTTGTAGGAGTACTCGATCTCGGGGCCTGTGATGAACTCCAGCAGCGCGGCCTGACCCTCCTCGGTGGCGCGCCGGGCACGCACGAAGGCCGCCCCCACCTGGGCGGGATCCTCCACCCGCTCCGCCCAACCGCCCATGGCCCGGGCCATGTCGGCGTAGTTGCCGCCAAGGTCCCTGGTGCCGTAACGCTCGTGGGACAGGGCCATGTGGCGGGTCTCCACCGCCATGGTGGAGTTGTTGAGCACGACGGTCAGTATCGGGATGTTCGAGCGCACGGCGGTTTCGAAATCCAGTCCGGTCATGCCGAAGGCGGCGTCGCCCATGAAGTTCACGACGAACTTCTCCGGCGCCGCCAGCTTCGCTCCCAGGTTCAAACCCAGGCCGGTGCCCAGCCCGTGGGACTTGCCCCATCCCAGGTAGGACCTCGGCCCGGCCGACCGGTAGAACGGCATGATCTGGTCCCTGGGACTGCCCGAATCGTGGGTGACGATGGCCTCCGCCGGGTCCACCGCGTCCATGAACTCGGAGATGACCCGGTAGGGGTTGATGGGCACCTCGTCGGAGGCAAGCTTCGCGTCCCACTCCCGGAGCCATGCCGCGCGGACCTCGGCGATTTCGGCCGCCGGTGAGCGATCGTTCCTGGACGCACCGTTAAGCAGCTCCCTCACCGCCTCCACGAACTGCCCCAGCACGAGCCTGGCATCGCCGATGACGGGATAGTCGACGTCGTAGTTCTTGCCGATGTCGATGGGATCGTCGGTGACCTGCACGAACGTCTTGTCCCGCGGAATCGGCGTGGTCATGGGGTGCCGGGTCAGGCTCGTGCCCACCGCGAACACCAGATCCGCCTTGTTGAGGAAGTGGTACACCGGCCGGTTCATGACCCCCGAGGCGCTTCCCAGCGCCAGTGGGTGCGCCTCGGGAAACGCGCTCTTGCCCCCCATGGTGGTGACGACCGGGACAGACGTGAGCTCCGCCAGCTCCAGCAACTCGGGCGCCGCCTCCGCGTAGAGAACGCCCTGACCCGCGTGGATCACCGGATCCCGGGCCTCGAGCAAGGCCCTGGCCGCCGCCATGACATCCGTCGGGTCCGCCTCGGACACGGCGGCCTTCACCGGCCGATAGGCTTCGACCACGGACGGGTCGAGCTGCTCTCCGGCGACATCGGCCGGGACCTCCACCATCACCGGACCCGGACGGCCCATCTTGAGCCGCGCGAACGCCCGCCTCATGGTGTCGATGACCCGGTCCGCGGTGGTGATCTGCTCGACGAACTTGGTGACCGGCGCGTAGTTCCTCAACGAGCTGAATTGAGGAAACACGCCGTCCCGTTCCCGGCTGTGTCCCAGCGGCAGGAGCAGCATCGGCACGGCATCGGAATAGGCCGTAGCGACACCCGCGTAGGCATTCTCGGCGCCGGGACCGAACTGCATCGCGAAGACCCCCGGCGGCTTGCCGTTGTTGACCCGGCTGTAACCGTCGGCGATGCCCACCCCCACCCGCTCCTGGCGGCAGATGATCGGACGAATGCCGGCCTCGGCGGCCGCTTCGATCAAGGTCGAGGTCGGGAAGGCGCTCAGATACGGGACCCCCTCGCGCTTGAGGATCTGGGCGATCACGTCGACGGTTCTCATGTTATCGACTGCTCCTTCCCGCCACGTCCGGGCACGGACCCTGCGGGTCTTTGACTTCCTCCCTGTTACGGACAGGGGCGGGTCGGAAACCCGCTCCTACCGGGACACGGGCAATGCGAAACTGCCGCACAGGGCCTCCCACGTCCCGAGCTCGGCCAGCGTGCGCAGGGTGCTCAGGGTCGGCGGTATGATCGCCATGCGTCCCCGCTCGGACCGCCTCAGTCCCTCCTCCGGAGTGATCCAAAGGCTCTCCGTCACCTCTTCCGATACGCTCAGCGGCACCTGCCCTTGCGGCAGCGGCGCAAGAAAGAACCGGGTGTCGAACCGCATCGCGTAGCGGTCGGGCGTGACCCGGTGGTAGAAGTAGACGGGGCTCGCGAGGTCGCAGTAGAGCCCCTCGGAGGCCAGCAGTTCCGGGAAGGTCACCGCACCGTTCAACACGGACGCGCGTTTGGCCACCACCCGCTCCCGGGTCTCCTCCGCCATGACGGCCGCGCCGTCCGCGTCCACGCACAACAACACGCCGACCTCTTCGTAAAGCTCCCGGACGGCGGCCACCCAGTGTCCGAAGGCGCCCTCGGCGTCCAACTCGTCTCCCAGCCGCCCGCGGGCATCCTCGGGCGAAAGGCCGCGGCACAGCTCCAGCATGGCCGGAGCGGCGTCGGTCCGCTTCACGCTCCCGCCGGGAAAGACGTAGAACCCTCCCAGGAAACGCATTTCCTGGGGCCGGCGGGTCATGAAAATCTCGAAGGCGCCGTCCGCCACCGGCCGTACCAGGACGATGGTGGAGGCTCTTCGGGGAATTGCCTTTTCCTGCATATGCCCTCAGTGCGCGGGGGTCCAGTGCCCGTCAACCTCGAAGCTTTGCCACGAGGGATTCGTAGGACGTCCGGTTGATCACGCGATTGAACTGCGCACGATAGTTGTTGACCAGGCTGATGTTCTCGATGACGATATCATAGATGCGCCAGCGGTCCGGGTCGCTGACACGGTGCAGGCGGTAGTTGACATCGAACCTTCGGCCGTCCCGATCCACGATCCTGGTATTCACCTGGGCGTAACGGTCGTCGATCTCTTCGCCGAGAAGATGCATCCGCTGGCCGTTGTAGGCGGAGATGCGGCTCGCATAGGTTTTCTCCAACAAGCGGGTAAAGAGCTGTGTGAACTCCTTCCGCTGCTTCGGGGTGCGGCGGCGCCAGTGGGCGCCGAGCGAGCGCCGGGCCATCTCGGGGAAGTCGAAGAGCGGAAGGACCGCCGCCCGGAGACGTTCCAGCTTGGCGTCCTCTCGCAGCTTCGAGTCGCCGAGAATCGAGACGCCGAGCCGCAGCGCCCTTTCGATCTCGCGCCCGGGGCCGTCTTCCGCGGCCGCCGTCGACGCGAGGCAACCTACCGCCAACAGAATCGCGCACAACCACGAGCGCCCGGAGCCACCGCGTACGCCCCTCTTCTCCGCAAATGTCTGCTCCATGACACTCCGAGCCACCCAATTTAAGCAATTATCCTCGGGAATCCAAACCTAGCGGCATGTCCCGCCCCGCCTCTCACGCAAGCCGCACGGTCTTCGAGAAGTCGTAGTCGCGCGGGATGTCGCCCTCGAACTCCCACTCCACCCGTGACGGACCGGGATCGGCGGCGAGGTGCTGCTCCAGGAACCGGAACAGCAGCTCCCACGCCGCCTCCGCCGACTCGGGCCGGTAGCGCCCCGGCATGGTGTCGTTGAGCCAGCCGTGGGGGGCGTCCGGGAAAATGCGGATGGAGTAGCTCTTCCAGGAATCCTCCAACGCGCGGCGGAAACGCAGCACGTCGTCCACCGAGATGATGTGGTCGCTGTCGCCGAAAACCCCCAGCACCGGGCACGACAGCCGCTTGATGAACTCGTCGACCGGAGTCGGGCGTTCTTCGTGGGGCTCCCAGTCGCGCTGATAGATGCCGCCGTAGAACACCACGGCACAGCGCAAATCGTCGCGGTAGGCCGCCGCCAGCAGCGGTTGCCGTCCGGTCTGGCACACGCCCATGACCGCGATGCGGCCGCCGTCCACGAAATCCTGTCCTCGAAGGTACGCCATGCATTCATCGAGATCGGTCAGCGCCTGGTCGTCACGGATGCCGACGCCCACGTCTCCGCGGGCCAGGGCTTCCCGATCTCCGGTGAAGCGCGAGAACATGTCGGGCGCCAACGCCACGTAGCCGTTCTCGGCCAAACGCTCGGCAATGTCCGTCGTATGCTGCACGACGCCGTAGCGCTCGTGAAGCTGAATTACCGCCGGCCACCGGCCATCCCCTGCCGGTCTCGCCAGATAACCCTTCTTGCCCGGAGCGAACTCGACCTCCGCAATCATGTCCGACCCTCCTTCGTGGATGGTAGCAGTGCCTGAAACGTACCAGATCGAACCGGCTGACGCGACGAAAGGCACGATTTCCGCCGGCACGATATCCGCCGCTGGCCCGTGTCGAGCTTTCACGGTAGATTGGCAGCAGCAGAGGCCATGCCTTGGAGCCCCGGGAAACTGCTCTTGCCGGAGATCACCCACATCGAAGCGCGCGCCCTGAACGCGTCCCTCAAGGCTCCCTTCACCATCGCCGGAGCGCGGCTGGACACGGTGCGCAACGTCGCCGTCCGGCTCGACCTCGCCGACGGTTCCAGCGGCTGGGGTGAGATCCCGACCTTGCCTACGGTCACGCCGGAAGATCAGCCCGCCGCGCTGGAAGCGGCCCGGCAGGCCGCGCGGGCGTGGACCGGCCGGGACGCGGGACGGTGGCGGCCGCTTGTGGAGGATCTGGCGGACAGCCTGCCGGCGGCGCCGACGGCGCGCGCCGGCATGGAGATGGCCCTGTTCGACGCCCTCGCGCGAAGCTGGAACACCCCCCTCTTCGCCTACTTCGGCGGCGCCGCCGACCGCGTCGTCACCGACATCACGATCCCCATCTGCGCGGCGGAAGAAGCCCGCCGGCTCGCGGCCGAGTATCGGGGCCGCGGTTTCGTGACCCTGAAGACCAAGGTCGGCGCGGACGTGGATGCCGACATCGAGCGCATCAAGGCCATCCGTGAAGGCCATCCGACGAGCGACCTCATCCTTGACGCCAACGAGGGCTATGACGTGTCGCAGACCCTCGAGGTACTCCGCACCCTTCGCCGCAAGGCGCTCGAACCGGCCCTTCTGGAGCAGCCGCTCCCGCGCGAGGACTGGGACGGCCAGGCCCGCCTGGTGCGCGAAGCGGGCGTGCCCGTGGCCGCCGACGAATCCTGCCGCTCTTCCGCGGACGCCGCCCGCATCGCCCGGGACCGTCTCGCCCACGTCATCAACATCAAGCTGGCCAAGTGCGGCGTGGCGCAGGCCCTGGAGATCATCGCCATCGCCCGCGGCTCGGGCCTCGGCCTCATGATCGGCGGCATGGTGGAGACGCGTCTGGCCATGGGGTTCAGCGCGCACCTGGCGGCGGGCACCGGCGCCTTCCGGTGGATCGACCTCGACACCCCCCTGCTGCTGGCGGAGGACCCGGTGCTCCACGGCTACACGGCCGATGGACCGCGCTACCGGCTCGGGCACGTCACCGCCGGCCACGGCGGCGAACTGGCGGGATGGTGAAACCAGCCATCATCGTTCACGGCGGCGCCGGGCGCGGTTCCGGCGAGCTGCGGGAGGCGCGGCTCACCGGGTGCAGGGAGGCCGCCGCCATCGGCTGGAAGGTCGTTCAGGCCGGGGGGCCGGCGTTGGACGCCGTGGAAGCCGCGGTAGCGGCGCTGGAGGATGACCCGCTTTTCAACGCCGGCACCGGATCGTCGCTGAACCGGGACGGGGAGGTGGAGATGGATGCCGCGGTGATGTCCGACACCCTTCAGGCCGGGGCGGTAGCCGCGGTCTCGGGGATCCGCAATCCCATCCGGTTGGCGCGGAAGGTGCTGGAGGACGGCCGCCACGTGCTGCTCGCGGGACCGGGAGCCCGCGATTTCGCGCGGCGGGCCGGGATTGCTCCGGTCCCGCCCGAAACCCTCGTCACCCCCGTACAACGGGAACGCTGGGAAAAGAGCCATGGCACGGTAGGCTGCGTGGCGGTGGACCGGGAAGGCCGCATCGCCGCCGGCACCTCCACCGGCGGGATCATGGGCAAGCTTCCCGGCCGCGTCGGCGACAGCCCGCTCATCGGCTGCGGCACCTACGCCAACCCGGCCGGCGCCGCTTCGTGCACGGGCGAAGGCGAGGCGATTATCAAGGTGCTGCTGGCTAGGACGTCGGTGGATCTGCTGGACTCGGGCGCCGGTCCCGGGGAAGCGGCCCGACAGGCCGTCGCGCTGCTGGCGCGCGAAACCGGCGGCCGGGGCGGCGTCATCCTGGCGGACCCCTCCGGCGCGGTCGGCTACGCCCACAACGCCGAGGAGATGCCCGTCTGCTACATCACCGATGGGAAGGAGCCGACCACGGCCTTCTGAGCCACTACACGCCGCGCGCAACGTCTTCCCGCGAAACAGGCCGTGTCAAACCGCGGTTGGATACGGAATGGCAGGAACGCCCCGTATCGTCATTCCGGCGAATGCCGGAATCCAGGGGTTGCGCAGGGGCGGCACACCCAGTTGCCCCCGCCCCACCCCGCCTGGATTCCGGCTTTCGCCGGAATGACGATATGAGGTGTCGGTGCCGTATCCGTGACCACGGGAAGTCTTGACACAGGCTCTTTCGCGGAAATGACGGACGGGGATCAACCGCTCGTGCGCGTCAACCCCAGGCTTCCAAGCCGAGCCATCAGCGCTTCCGGCGCCAACCGGGCACGCAACAGATTGCGCACCGCCTCCCCGGCCTCACCGGGTTCCGCCGCCCGCTCCAGCAGGGTCTCCAGAGACACTTCCGTCTCGGCCCATTGCCGCACGGGATACAGCGTATCGATGGCCGCGACCCGCAGGTCGTACGGGTTTCGGAACGCGCCGGTGGCGGCGACGAACGCCCGCACCACCTCGGGAACGTCGCCGTCCCAGGACGACCCCTCCTCGACGCCGCGCCGCACCGCGCTCGAGGATTGGTCCTTCAGGTGGGCGGCAAGCGTCAGGGGTTCGACGCGGTCGCGGTAGGGTATGTTCGCGGGTTGGTCCAGCAGCGCCCGCAGCTCGGCGGCGCCCCAATCCTCGCGGTTGGCGGCCACGAGCCGCACCTGGGCGAACAGGGCCTCCAGCGCCCGCTCACGGTCGTCATAGTATTTCGGATCGAAGATCTGCAGCACCTTGTCCATGCCGACGATGAACCGGAGGTCCGGGTCGCCGCCGAAGCTCGCACGGAACCCCGGCGCCTGCTCCGAGTACAGCCCGCGGTTCACCACCGCCACCCCCAGCCACGGGTGGTCGCGGGCGAGCAGCGACAGCAAGAGCAGCCGGTCCTCGCGGCAGAGGCCTTCCACCCGCTCCTTGTCGACGATGACGCTGCTCAGGGAGTATACGACGCTGTCCAGCTCGAACCGGCGCCTGGCGGCGCCGGCCAGATCGGTGTGAGCGATGGTGGGCGGATTGAAGGAGCCCGGAAGAATGCCTACCCGGCCGCCGTCGATACGGTCCGGACCGGCCACCACGGCGGCCTCGGGCGCCGCCGCGGCCTCAACGCGTTCCAGCGCCTCGCGGAAACCGAAGAGGCGCCCAAGGTCGAAAAAGTCGTGCCGCGACGAGCTCTCCTATTTCCAGATCCTGGGGCTATCTTCCTCGGGGAAATAGAAGTCGCAGAAGGGGCAGTGGAACTCCATCCCGGACCCCAGCATGTGCGGGTTGACGACGAACTTCTGATTGCATTTCGGACACGTCACTTCGACAGCCTGACCCATGAAGCTCTCCTTTCACTACGACCAGTACGTGGTGCGGTCGATGGGGATATGCGAGAGGATCTCTCCGGGAATGAAATCCTCGACCTTGATCCGTTCCATGGCCTCGTCGGGCACCTTGGACACCGGCGAGAACGGCCGGTCCAGCGGACGCGTGGCGTCCACGATCATGCCGGAGGTCTTGATCTCGTCCACCAGCGAGGGATCCAGGAAGTTGCCGCGGAAGAGCGGCTTCAGGATCGACACCTGGCGGTGCGGCTGCACGCGCGTCGCCAGCGCCCACAGGATGTCCGTGGGATTGTACACGTTGATGTCGTCGTCGAAGACAAAGACGTTCTTGGTGTGATCGAAGGTCAGCGCCGCGGCCGCCGCCCGGCCCGGATCGCCCTCGGACAGCTTCTTCATGGCGATGAAGACGTTGTAGTGGGCATGGCGGCCCATCTTGCACACCGCGGTCACGCCGGGCACGGCCTCGCGGCAGCGCCGGAGATAGGCGCCCTCCCGCGGCAGGTCCATCCACGGCTTGTCGCCTTCCGGCGTGATGATGGACTGGAACATGGCGCCCTTGCGCCAGTTCATGGCCGTCACCTTGTACTCCACGCAGGTGGTGTAGCGCTGCGGCCCGAGATAGCCCGGAGCCTCGCCGAAGGGACCCTCCACCACCCGCTTGTTGGGCTGGAGCAGCCCCTCGATGACCACCTCGGCGTCCGCCGGGATGAGGAAGTTGTCGCCCCAGGTGGCGGACGGCGTGAGTCGCAGGGGCTCCTGCATGTAGCCGCCGATGATGTCGAACTCGCTCACCTCGAACGCGCCGCTGTAGCACGCGCCCATGTGGTAGGCCGGGTGATGCCCCAGCACGGTGGCCACGGGGCATTCCATGTTGTTGTCCTCGTAGTCCTTGAAGATCTTCCACAGGTGCCGCGGCGAGGCGTACAGCGCGGTGCTCTGCGGCGACTTGACCTCCATGCGATGGTACGAGCAGTTGTAGATGCCGGAAGTGCGCTCCTTGGTGATGGTGGACATGACGATGTAGGGGCCGCCGTCCATGTAATGGTGCCGCATCACCGGGATCTGGTAGATGTCCACGTCCTTGCCGGTCTGGGAGTTTTGCATGATCGGCGCCTGGTCGTGCTCGATGACCACCGGCTCGATGCGGTGCTCCTCGCGCTCCAGGCAGATGTCGGTCATGACCTCCCGGCTCGTGTTCTTGTCGAGCCCGAGGGCCACCTGGGTCTTGCCCTGGGAGATCTCGCAGTTCATGGTCAGCTTGATGTCGGACGGCTGCCCGTGAAGGTTCAGCGGGTTGTCGAAGACCAGGATGGGGAATTTCCTCAACTCATCCAGGTGCTTGATGAGCGCGCTCACGTCGTAGTGCGCCGGGTCCACCTGCTTGGTTACGTGGACCACCTCGTTGGGAATCTCCCGCTGGCAGTCTTCCAGAAACGATCCCAGACTCTTGGGCATGTGTCACCTCTCTCGCGATGTGTTGGATTCTCTGGCTTGGAACTTCCGAAGATTCTCCGCTTCGAAGCCTGCTGCGCTTCGAAGTCTACGCGTTCTTAACCGAAGCACCCGGGGTTGTCAAACCGACTCCGGAGCCGCGTCAGCGGTTGACAGGCGGAGTCCACCCGCAATAGAGAAGTGTCATGTCCGGAATACTGGACCAACTCAGGAAGGAGCATGCAATGAACCGACGTTCCGCAACTTTCGCAGCCGCCATCGTTACCCTGTGCCTCGTCTTCGGAACCGTGACCGCGGGGGCCGCCGACGTCTCCTTCAAGGGGAAGACCGTCGCCATCCTGATCCCCTACTCCGTGGGCGGCGCCGCCGACATCATGGCGCGCCAGATGCTTCCGTTCATCGGCAAGCAGATCCCGGGGAACCCCACCACCATCATCAAGAACATGCCCGGCGGCGGGGGCATCGTGGGCGAGAACTGGGTGTACAACTCGGCGCCCGCCGACGGCACCGTCATCGGCCAGTTCTCCACCTCGGTGACCGACACCATCTTCAAGCCC
>JAJDTQ010000002.1 GCA_022827045.1 Candidatus Binatia bacterium | reverse complement strand
AGGCTTGGTGCACCTTGGGCGTGGTGAAGGTGTTCTCGACGATGACGTCCGCCTCCTCGAACCCCTTCTCGATGTCGCCCTTCTCCCAGTTGACGTAGATCACCCGGTTGGTGGGGCCGTCGAGCTTCTGCGGGAGGCCCTTGTAGGTGTGCACCTCCGGGTGCAGCAGCGACGCCGAGGACTCCATGGCCTCGACCGGATCGAGCACGGGATCCATTTCCTCGTACTCCACCTCGATGAGCGCGGCGGCTTCCTCGGCCGCGTCTTCCGTCTCGGCGGACACCGCCGCCACCTTCTCGCCGATGAACCGCACGATGCCGTCCGCCACGATGGGCATGTCCACCACGCGGCGGCCGATGCGCAGCCCGGTGACGTCCTCGCCGGTGAGGATGCCGACCACGCCCGGCACCTGCATGGCCTTGCTCGTGTCGATGCTCTTGATGCGGCCGTAGGAGATGGGGCTGCGCAGGATCTTGCCCCAGAGCATGTCCGGGAACGTGACGTCCACGGCGTACTTGGCCTTGCCGCTTACCTTGTACTCACCGTCGATGCGGGGTGTGGGAACCCCCACGCTGTGCTTTTCCGCCATTGGCTCACCTCTGAAGGTTGTTGAAATTGAAGTGCGATAAGCCCGAAAATGATCCGTCTTGCATAACACACGCACCGGTCGATGTGTACCGGCTCCGGACCTGGTCCGGGGCCGGGATCCGGAAAGGCAGGAGGTACAACCATGCACTACGGTATCAAGACATCCCCCGCCACACGTTTCGTGCGCCTGGGCCTCGGGCTGATGATGATGACCGCCGTGACCGGGTCGGGCCCGGCGCTCTCCGATGTCCTGGACTCCGCCGAGGTGACAAACCACGAGTATCGGGAGTTCATCCGCGCCACCGGGCGCGCGGCGCCCGAGCATTGGGTGGAGGGCAACTACGGCAAAGGGATGGCGAACGAGGCGGTGGTGCTGGTGACCTGGCACGATGCGGTGGCCTATTGCCGGTGGGCGGGCGAAAAACGGTTGCCGACCGTGGCTGAATGGCTGGCCGCGTGCAACGGCGGCAACCTGACCAAGGACGGCGACATCTGGGAATGGACATCGACGGAGGTGGGCGCCGAGGGCGACTCCTTCAAGGCCCTTTGCGGACCCCTGGGCACGTGCGACTGCTCCCACCGGTACCGGCCCCATTGGCTGAACGAGGTAAAGGGGTTCCGCTGCGCAGCGGACCGGCCGCCGTTGACCTTCGAACAAAAACGGCCCGACAGCATGCTTGCCGCCGGGCCGGGTTGTTCTCCGTCGTTGGTTTCGCGGGTCAGACCAGGCGACTTTCCGGGAACATGAACGAGCGGATGGTGACCGGGATGACCTCGGTGACGCCCATGGCGTTGCCGACGTCGATGAAGTCCAGGTCGCCCACGTCGATGCCGTCGACGGCGATGACCTCCGGCGCGACCTTCAGCTCCTCCTTCAGGATGCCGCCAAGAGACTTGGCCACGTCCAAGTCCAGGATCAGGAAGACGTTGAGTTCCGGATCCGACGGATTCTCCGCGCCGTTGACCACCGCGGTGATGCCTTCGGCCACGCGCCGGATGTACTTGTAGTTGGGCACGCCCTCCAGTCCCAGGGCCAGGGCGAGACCCGGTTTGAACTTCTCCAGGTCGAACTTGGCCAGCGCCGTCCGGATCGTGCCCTGGACGTCGCACTCCTCGTCGATGAGCGCCTTCACCACCTGCAGACCGTAGACCGGCAGCGGCGTCTCGCTGGAGATGTAGCTGGTGTTGCCGCTGGCCTGGATGGTGTACTCGCCCGCTCCGATGACGGTGGCGCGGATGCCCTCCGTGGGCTCCTTGACCAGGTCCGCCCGATTGAGCTCCGCGATGTGATCACGGATCTCCTTGCCCAGGAAAGGTCCGACGTCGCCGTAGGACGGGGTGTCGTGGTCGTAGACGTGCTCGGACACGCCGCCGGAGAAGACGATATGGTCGATGCTGCCGAGGCCCTCGTAGTCCGGTAGCTGATCGGTCACCAGCAGGTGCGCCTCCAGGTCGGAAAGCGGCTTCGCCTGGATCACGTTGAAGAGGTAGTTTCCCATGTACGCGGCGAACGCTCTCTTGACGTCCTCGGTAATGGTCTGACCCACCTCCACCGGCGTGCCCAGCTCCTTGGTGATGAACCTGGCCGGGAGCTCGACCCGCGTCACCACGTCGTCTTCGTCGAACGCGATGAGACGGGCGCCCACGCTGATGGCCGCGGTCTGGGTTACCGTACCGTCCCGGATGACGGACAGCTTGGTGGTGCCGCCCCCCATGTCGATATTGAGCACGGTGGCGCCGGCCGACTTGGACAAGTCCACCGCGCCGCAGCCGTAGGCCGCCAGCAGCGCCTCGTGGTTGGGACCCGCGGACGCGCAGATGAACTTGCCGGAGTCCTTGGCGAAGTACTCCAGGATCGGCCGGGAGTTCTCCTTGTTGAGGGCCTCGCCGGTGATCACCACCGCGCCGGTGTCGATGTCGTCGTGGGTGTAGCCGGCCACGCGGTAGGACTCGTGGATGAAGTCCTCCACCTTGGCCGTGTCGATGAGCGTGCCGGAGCTGTACGGCGTCAGCATGATGGGCGAACGGTACAGCACCTCCCGGTCGGTGACCCTGAACCGGGCCGAGAGCCCGGCCCCCTCCCGCCTGAGGGTCAGATGGGAGAAGACCAGGTGTGAAGTGGAGGAGCCGATGTCGATGCCCACGCTGGTGAGCGAGAACATCTCGACCCCTTCGATGTCCTCCACGATGGCATCGGGGCCGGGGTGAAAGTGTTCGGGATTGTCGGCGTCGTCGTGCATGGCTTGCTGTCTCTGATTCCT
>JAJDTQ010000065.1 GCA_022827045.1 Candidatus Binatia bacterium | reverse complement strand
GTGATCTTGGTCAGGCCGGCCTCCAGGGAACCGAAGGACAAGGCCAGGAAACGGACCGCGCATGCGAAGATCAGCGCGTAGAGCGTGCCGCTGAACAGCAGTCCCGTCGAGGTGTTGAAGTACGTCCTCGTGAACGCGTCGATGGAGTTGTCCAAGCCGGCCGCGGGGATCAGGACCCCTATGGCCAGTACCACCCCCGGGATGGTGTAGCCGATGCTCGCCACGCGGGTGGCGGCCTTGACCAGCGGCGTTCCGGACAAACGGGCTCCGTACGCCAGGAAAAGGCCGGCGCACAGGCAGACCAGCGCGGCCATTCCGGCCACGGCGACGCTGTTGACGGCCAGCCCCAGGGTGCTGACGCCCACCACGGTCTCGCTGCTGCCGACGAGGGAGGCGGCCATCAGCGCGGCGGGGATGGCGAAACCCAGCACCACCGGCGTGGCGCAGGTCAGCAGCGCGAGCATGCCCCGGACGCCGTCGAGCCTCGCCAGGGGTTGGCGTCTCGGCCCGCTGTGGCTGAACTGGTACCGCCGCCGTCCCCGGGCGACCCGTTCAAGGGCGGCCATCACCAGCACCAGGGCCAGCACCATGGTCGCGAGTTGTGCCGCGGCGGGCGGGTTGTTCATGCCGAACCAGACGCGGTAGACGCCGATGGTCAGGGTCTGCACCGCGAAATAGTCCACCGTCCCGAAATCGTTCAGCGTCTCCATCAACGCCAGCAGCACGCCCACGGCAATGGCCGGCCGGGCCAGCGGCACTCCCACCCGCGCGAAACATCTCCAGGTGCCGAGCCCGAGCCCCCGGGCCGCGTCCCACAGGTTCTGGGACTGCTCGACGAACGCCGCGCGGGCCAACAGGTAGACGTACGGGTAGAGGACAAGGGACATGAAGGTGACGGCGCCGCCCAGGGAGCGGACCTCGGGAAACCAGTAATCCCCGGGCCGTTGCCAGCCGAACAACTCCCGCAGGCCCGTCTGTACCGGACCGGCGAACTCGAGCACGTCGGTGTAGGTGTAAGCCGCGATATACGCCGGCATGGCCAGAGGCAGCAGCAGGAGCCACTGAAGGACGCGCCGTCCGGGAAACTCGAACATGGTGATCAACCAGGCGGTGCTGACGCCGATGACCAGGACGCCCGCTCCGACGCCGGCGATGAGGAGAAGGGTCTGGCTGATGTAGGTGCCGAGAACGGTCGAGGCGAGATGCGTCCACACGTCGCCGCTGCTTTCCAGGGCGATTCCCAGCACCGCGAGGAGCGGGCTGGTGAAGAGTGCCGCCAGGACCAGGACCCCGACGGTCCAGGCGTCGACCCGGGGAAGTCGAAAGAGCGTGGGTATGGCGGAGATCCGCGGCACCGCGGGCGCCGCGCTTGCGGGGCTCGTCTGCATGTCCTGCACCTGTTGGCTGTTCCAGATGCACGACCCTAGCACAGGGGTTCCTGTTGCTCAAACCATCAAAATTAGGGCACGGGAACTTTTCAGGAACCGCTTGCCGAACGCGCCTGTTTTGTGCTGCCCACCGTTCGGGTGCGGGCGCCGCGGGGTTTCCCCATGGAGGCGTCCAGCTCTCCGGGGGCGGCGTTTGCCGCTTCGGCGTTATGCCGATCGAGGTAGGTGCCGCCGGTGAGGATTCGGGTCAGGACCCTCTCCAAACGGGCGGAAGGCGAGTCCGAGCGAGCGGGGTCGGGCACCGCCCGGAGTTCCCCGGGTACGTGGCTCTGCACCAGCTCGCCGAAGCCCCAACGGGTCAGCATGTCGCCGCAGGTGTCGGGTTCCCGCACGTCGAGGATCTCAACGGCGCCGTTGCCGTCGGTTTCCACGGTGACCTCCGCCGGCCGGCCGAAGAGATTGTGGTCGCTGCTGAGGGCTTCCTGGTAGGCGCCCAGGAAGAGAATCGCCAGAGCGTAGCTGTCATCCCAAGGCAGGGCGTGGAGCTCGAAGGTGGAGCGGGGCTCATGGGGGTGGGAGAACTTGTTGATCACCCCGTCCGAATCGCAGGTCAGGTCCGCCAGGATCGCCTTGACCGCCGGTTTCTCCTTCAGCCGGCAGGTGGGCATGATGGGGAACAGCATGTCGAGGATCCAACTGTCGGGCAGCGACTTGAAGATCGAGAAGTTGAAGGCATGCAGCCGGGCGGCGATGCGTTCCAGCGCCGCCTTGTCCTCGCCGTCGAACCGTCCATGGCGTGAGTAGCGGCTGGCCAGCTCGACGATGCGGGAGAACGCGGACTCCGCCTGGGCCCTCTGCTTCAGGGAGAGGAAGCCCAGGGAGAAGGCCGAGAGCATTTCGTCCTTCTTCTGGTAGGCATCGTGCAGGTACTCGCGCCAGTTCTTGCTGTTGATCTCCACCACCATGTCGTCGAGCTCGTTGACCGCGTCCACGTTGGAGGCCCGGGCCCGGGGGCGGCCGGACTTCGGCGTTGTCTGCGGCTGCTCGAGAGGATCCACCAGCAGGGCCGCGTGGTGGGTCACCAGGAAGCGGCCGGCTTCGGTGATGATGGCCGGCTCGGCGATGCGCGCCCGGTCCAGCACCTCCTTGGTGGTGTAGATGATGTCGTTGGCGTACTCCTGGACATTGTAGTTGACGCTGGAGTCCGCCGAGCTGTTGCTGCCGTCGTAGTCCACCCCGAGCCCGCCGCCCACGTCCAGAGTGTCCAGGGGGACCCCCAACTCCTTGAGCTCGACGTAGAAGCGAAGCGCTTCCTGCAACGCCTGCTTGAAGTTCCGTATGTTGGTGATCTGGGAGCCGAGATGGAAGTGGAGCAGCCGGAGCCGGTCCAGCAGCCTGCAGTCCTTCAGCAGCCGGGTGGCGTCCAGCAGGTCGGAGGCGCTGAGGCCGAACTTCGACAGGTCTCCGGACGACTCCTCCCAGCGGCCCATGCCGCTGGCGTTGAGCTTCACCCGTGCGCCGAGGGTGGGGCACGGCAGCCCCTTGGCCCGCAGCTCGCCGATGAGCTCGTATTCCCGCGGCCGCTCGAACACCACCACGATGTTGTAGCCGGCCTCGCCGGCAGCCGCCGCCAGCTCGATGTAGTCGGTGTCCTTGTAGCCGTTGCAGATAATCGGGCCGCCGCCGTGACCGAGCATGGACAAGGCGATGCAGAGCTCGGCCTTGGTGCCCACCTCGAGGCCCACGCCGTGCTTGCGGCCGGTCTCGCAGATCCGCGCCACCGTGGACCTTCGGCTGTTGACCTTCAGGGGATAGACGGAGGTGTAGTCGGCGCGGTAGTCGAAGGTCCTGGTGGCGGTCTTGAACGCACGGTGAAGGGTCTCGAGCTGCCGGTCGATGAGTTGGGGGAAGCGGACGAGAACGGGCGGGTGTATGCCCTGCTGCTGCAACAGGGTCACGAGCCCGTGGAGGTCGACGTTGTGCCGCGCGGCCGGATCCGTGATGATTTCGAGGTGCCCGGCGTCGTTGATGTTGACGAACCCTTCACCCCATGACCGCCATGCAAACGGCTCCTCGGCTCCCAGTGCCAGCTTTTTCATCTTCCCGGCCTTCCCTCCTTGTCCTCGCTCGCCCCGCGCACCGTCGGTACGCAAACGAGCCGCAGCCCCTTCCCGGGGGCGCGGCGGCCCTCCATCTTAGCATAGTTCGCGGCTACTTGCGGGCCTCGGGAGGCTGTCGCGCCTATTGCGCCAGACGCAGCGGCGCCTGGGGTTCCGGCCGTGCCGCGTGAAGTTGGTTGAGGTAGGTGTAGATGGCTTCCTGGGCCCGCGTCCGGCGGTCACCGGCAACGGGCCTGTACTGGTTCCGGAGGTCCTTGTCCAGCAGTCTCGCCTTGACGTTGTCCTGCCACACGATGTCCAGCACGTCCATGAGCTGTTGCCTGAGGGCCGGGTCATAGATGGGGCAGGCCACTTCCACGCGGTGGTCCACGTTGCGTTCCATCCAGTCGCCGGAGGCGATGAACAGTTTCTCGTCGCCGCCGTTGGCGAAGGCCATGACCCGGGAGTGCTCGAGGAAGCGGTCGAGAATCGCCGTGGCCTCGATCCGCGCGCTGAAGTGCTTGACTCCCGGCACCAGCGAGAACATCCCGCGCACCATGAGCCGCACCTCGACGCCGGCCTCGCTGGCCTCGTAGAGTCTGCGGATCAGGCCGCCGTCCTCGAGGTTGTTGACCTTGAGGAAGATGTGGGCCGGCCGGCCCTTGCCGGCGTTCTTGATCTCGGTGTCGATGAGCTTCGTGAGCTTGCGCCGGGTGTCGTAGGGCGAGACCATCAGGTGCTTGAAGGTGGTCCGCTTGTAGTTGCTCTCGAGAAAGCCGAAGACCCGGCTTACTTCGCCGGTGATGCGCTCGTCGGCGGTGAACAGGCTGTCGTCCGTGTAGATCCGGGCGGTGGTCTCGTTGAAGTTGCCGGTGCCGACGTTGGCGTACAGCACGGTCTTCCGGTGCGAGACCCGGGTGATGAGGATCAGCTTGGCGTGCACCTTGAGACCGGGCATGCCGTTGATGACCCGGACCCCTTCTTCCTGGAGGCGTTCCGACCAGTACACGTTGTCGGCCTCGTCGAACCGGGCCTGGAGCTCCATGACCACGGTGACCTGCTTGCCGTTGCGGCTGGCGTTGATCAGCGCATTGACGATCTTCGAGTTCCGCGCCACCCGGTACAGCGTCATCTTGATGGAACGCACCTTGGGGTCGATGGCGGCCTGGCGCAGGAACTCGATGAGGTAGTCGAAGGTCTGGTAGGGGTAGTGGACCAGGATGTCCCGGCGCCGGATGGCCTTGAAGAAGGTCGCCGCCGCGTCGAAGTCCCGGTGGGCCAGCGGCGGCAGCGGAGCCTCCGACAGCTTCTTCGGGCCGATGCGCGGGAAGCCCATGAAGTCCTTGAAGTTGTGGTATCGTCCGCCGGGGATGAACGGGCCGGACTCGGTGTCGAGGCCCATCTTGCCCTGCAGCAGCTTGAGCAGCCGCCGGGGGATCTGGTTGTCGTAGATGAAGCGGACCGGCGCCCCGGACCTCCGCTGCTTGAGGCCCTTGGAGATCTTCTCGATGTAGCTCTCGTAGAGGTCGTCGTCGAGGTCGAGCTGCGCGTCCCGCGTGAGCTTGATGGTGTAGGCCTCGAACTGGTCGAAGGGGAAGATGGAGAAGATGTCCTTCAGGCAGTAGCGGATGACGTCGTCCAACAGGATGACGTATTCCCGGTCCCCCGCCTTGGGCAGGATGACGAAACGCGACAGCACGTCGGTGGGTATCTCGATCAACGCGTACTCGGAGCGGCCGGATTTGCTGCTGTGGAGGGAGATGGCGAGATAGATCGCCTGGTCCTTCAACTGCGGGAACTCCGTCAGGTGATTGATCATCAGGGGGATCAGGGTGGGCCGCAGCTTCTGTTGATAGAACTCCCTGATGTAGGCTTCCTGGCCCGGGTTGAGCTCGTTCTCCCTGACGATGGAGATGCCGTGCTGCTCGAGTTCCTGGAGGATGCTCCGGTAGGTGCTTTCGAACAGCGCCTGCTGTTTCAGCACGATGGCGTGGATCTCTTTCAGGACCGCGGAAGGGTCGTCGCCCATCAGCCGCCGCGCGCCGGCGCCGAGCTGTTCGAGGCGACGGAGATGGGCCACGCGGACGCGAAAGAACTCGTCGAGATTGGACGAGAAGATCCCGAGGAAGGTGAGCCGCTCCAGCAGCGGAACGGTGGCGTCGGACGCCTCCTGGAGGACGCGGCCATTGAACGCCAGCCAGCTGAGCTCCTTGTTCCGCAGCGGCGGCTTGGTCTTCTGTTTCACTCTCGGCATGGCAACGAAGGCACAAGACCCTACTACAAACGGGCGTGGGCTTCAATACAATTCACGGACGCGGTCGCCGCGCCCGCGACGGGCTGCGGCCGGTGTGGATCGGGTGTCCGTGGCAGCGGCCAGGACGGCCGCTAGGCCGTGGCTTCGGAATGGTGCCGGAGGTCGTAGTAGGCGGCGAGGTCCGTGCCTTTGCCCGGCGCCATGCCGAACGACACCCGGAGATCCAGCGGCACCTGCAGGCCGGGGAGGTCGAGTTCGGTGGTGCCGGGCAGCGCCGCCAACTCCTTGGCCGCCCCTTCACCGTCGATCCCCAGCGCCTCCCGCAACACTTGCAGGGCGGCGTCGCGGTTGGCGGGGTCGGTGCCCCAGCCGACGGCCTCCACCAGGCATTTCAGAAACGCGACGAGTTCCGCGCGATGGGTTTCCGCCCAGGGCGCGGCAACGGCGAAGACCCCTCCCGGGTAGTTGGGCAACACCTCGCGGTAGTCCGCGATCCGTCTCATGCCGGCCTCCTCGGCTTTCCGGTCCCAGGGCGGATTCAGAATCCCGGCGAAGGTCTTGCCGCTGTTCATGGATTCGAAACGCGGACCGGTGGCGCCGACGCCGTCGAGCCGGTAATCGCCCCGGTCCAGGTCCAGCCCGTGGGCCAGCAGGATCTTCCGGAGCACCAGCGCATAGGCCGTGTCCACCGCGTCCACCGCCAACAGCTTCCCGCGCAGGTCATCCCAATCGCGGATCTCGGGCCGCACGTACACCGGCAGGGTCATGCGTTGCGACGCCCGCGCGACGGCATGGATGTCGGCCCCCTCGCGTCCCGACCATGCGAGAACATTGTCGAAGGCCGTGGAGGCGATGTCGTAGGTTCCGTCTCCCAGGCCGCGCATCTGTTGGGTGGAGCTGCGGGTAAGGGTGGTTTCTACTTCCAGGCCGCGGGCGGCGAAGAGGCCGCGCGCGCGCCCGATGACGACGGCGGGGTTTTCTCCGAAGGAGATGAAACGTACGAGCATGGACCCTCCAGGCGGACGGGGAAACGCGGCGTGTCATGTTCCTGTACCGGCACGCCCGGATTCGCCAGTCCGCCGTCCTCGTTCCCGCCGCCGGCGGGCACACCCCGCGCTACCGGATGGCTTCGTCGCCCCGCTCGTTGGTGCGGATGCGGATGACCTCGTCCACGCTGGTGACGAATATCTTGCCGTCGCCGATCTTGCCGGTCTGAGCCGATTCCAGAATGGCGTCGACGGCGCTGGACAGCAGCTCCTCCGGCAGCAGCACCTCGATCTTCACCTTGGGCAGGAAGTCCACGGTGTACTCCGCGCCGCGGTAGAGCTCGGTATGCCCCTTCTGCCGTCCGAACCCCTTGACCTCGCTGACCGTCATGCCGGAGACGCCCACCGCGGTCAGGGCCTGCTTGACCTCGTCCAGCCGGAACGGCTTGATGATCGCTTCTATCTTTTTCATGAACTTTCTCCTTGCGCCCCAGAACCGAAGATGCGTCTACCAGCTATAACCCCGTTCCTCGTGTTGACTCAAATCCAGGCCCATCTGTTCGTCGTCGTCCGACAACCGCAGACCCATGGTGGCGTTGAGGATGCCGAGAATGACCAGGGTGCCCACGAAGGCGAAGATCATGGTGGCCGCCACGCCGACGAACTGGATCCAGAGTTGCCCGGGGTTGCCGAAGAAGAGGCCGTCGGCCCCGCCGGAGTTCACCAGGGTGGAGGCGAACAGGCCGGTGGCTAGCGCCCCCCAGATGCCGCCCACGCCGTGCACGCCCACCACGTCCAGGGAGTCGTCGTAGCCCAGGCGGGCCTTGAGGTTGCAGGCCGCGTAGCACAGGATGCCGCCGCCCGCGCCGATGATGATGGCCGAACCCGGGCTGACGAAACCGGCCGCCGGGGTAATGGACACCAGGCCCGCCACCGCGCCGGTGGCCGCCCCCAGGAGGGTCGGCTTGCCCCCGGTGGCCCACTCCGTGAACATCCATGCCAGTGCCGCGGCCGCCGCCGCGGTGTTGGTGGTGACGAACGCCACCGCCGCCAGGCCGTCGGCTGCCAGGGCGCTGCCGGCGTTGAAGCCGAACCAGCCCACCCACAGCAGCGAGGCGCCGATGACGCTGAACGGAAGATTGTGGGGCATCATGGCGTCCCGGCCGTAGCCCCTGCGGGCGCCGTAGACCATGGCGGCCGCCAGCGCGGAGATC
>JAJDTQ010000134.1 GCA_022827045.1 Candidatus Binatia bacterium | reverse complement strand
TCGTCGGGGAACATTTGAAAGAGGTCAATTAGGGTGATACCTTCGCGGTAGTGTCGGCCTGGTGCGCTTTGCATTTTCGCATCTCCTTTTGTTACTTAAAAGATACGAAATCAATACTGTTTAGTCAAGTATATAATTCCCCAGATAATCGTAGGGGCGACCGATCGGTCGCCCCTACCGGTAAAAGGGCGGCGGCCTCAGCAGGCACTTGATGACGTGGGTGCCGGCGCTCATGTAGAGCACGCCGGGATTCCCTTCGGTCAAAGCGTAGAGTTCGGGTAGGGGCGGATCGTTGAGATAGGTCAGGACGCGGGACGAGCCATCTATGCGGAACAGGTCAAAGCGCGTCAGGCCGTAGATAAAGCCGTCAGAGGCGCAGATCAGCGGGAACATCTCCACCCCTTCGGGCACGCCCATCAACCTAGTTCCCTCCGAGCGAAGGGGTCCTATCACTTCTTCCACGACAAATCGCTCCGGGTCGAAAGCGAACAAGCGGCGATTGTCCGTAGTGCCAAACACCAGCCCCGAGGGGTGGACGGCCAAGCTAGTGACCGTGTTGGCCCCTTCCACTGGACGCAGTTCGCAAATGCGCTGTTTCGTCTGAGGATCAAAGACGAATAATAGGCCGTCGCGAGTGGTGATTTCCGAGCCGCGCCCCCCGTAAATGCTGGTGCCGCCGTACACATAGCGCTGGTCCGCGGCCACGCATTGCACGCTTTGCTCGGGGTCGAGGTAGATTTCCCTATCATCGAGGCCGGTTGCGGGATCGTACGAGGCCAAGGAGCCGCCGGGAATGCCATAATTGCTGCGGTTGGCCACGTAAATGCGGCCGTCGGGTCCGGTCACCGCCTCAAAGGGTCGGTTCTGATTCTGGCCCAATTGACCCCAGTTGCGCGGATTGCTGTCGTCCTCTGAGCCGGGATTCCACGGCTGCCTCGGATCGTACACGCCGATGTTGGAGCCGCCGTAGCTGCCGACGTAGAGCTTGTCTTTATGAGCGTGGACATGGTAGAGTTCGCCGCCAGACCAAGTGTAACCCAAATCCTCTATTGCATCCGTATCGGGATCAATGGCGCACAGGTGCATGCCGTAGATATTGGTGCCGTAGATTTTGCCCTCGGGCCCTCTACCCAAGGCGCATACCGCACTGCCACGGCTGCCTTGATAGACCTCAAAACTGCGCTCTTCCCGGTCGCCAGTGTCGGGATCGACGATAGTAGCGCGTCCCTCTTCAACCTGGGCGAAGACCAAATGGCCGTCTTTGCTCAGCCCCGATATACCGACGAAAGGACCTTGGCAAATAGGGCGAATGTCCAATGTATCGGCGTCGATGGCCACCAATTGATCCCCAGCCCAAGCGTACACCACCCCGCGATCACTGGCGCGGCTATTGCGACCCAAGGCCAAGGGCGCGAACGCCGTACCAGCAACGGGACTGTCGAGACGGGCGACTTCGGTAAAATCGGCGCTGAGGACGCGCACTTGCTCGCCAGCCGCCAAAAACAGGCGTCCCCCTTCGGCTACAGCACCGGCAATCCCCTCGGCGGCGGCCGGCACATCGCTCAACTGACCGCTTTCCACATCGTAGATCTTGTGCGGGACAGCCGGATAGCCGCTGAGCAGTAGGCGACCGTCGGGCAGCAATTGGATGTTCACTAGGCGGTCGGTGGGCGGAGCAAACGGGCGACAAAGTTTGTCAAAGCACCGCTTTTGCGGGTCGTAGCAAAACAGCTCGGCTAGTTCGTGGCCGCCCATGTACAACAGGCCGTCGCGCTCCTCCATGCACAGAAGGCGCTGATCGCCGGGGGCGGGACGCCCCAGACTGCTGAAGGTGCGGGCCTGAGCGTCAAAGACCATAAGATGGTGGCCGTGGTCGGCCGACAAGCCGGACATGATCAGGGCGTAAATGGTCCCGTCTGCGGCCTGGAAGACGGGGCCGTGCTCGCGGCAGGGCATGGGAAAGACTTCCAAGCCGCCAGTGTCGAGGTCATTGCAAAAGTAGTGCGCCCCATCTTGGGAGAATTCGGCACCCCAAGCCAGAGTGTGCCCATTAGCGGGATCATAAGTAATTGAGAAGCCGTTCCACACAGCCCCGATAAAGGGGATGCCCAAGTCATAATAGGCAACGCGCGGGCGCAGAGTCGGCGGCAGGGTGGGAGCACGAGAGGTGAGAGCTTGCATGGAGGCTCCTGTGGTTTGCGAGTGGCGAGATTGGTCGGCCTCAAAAAACTGTCAAAATCCCCCACAAGTCCACCCCCAAAGTCCGCATTTCCACGATCGGCACCAGCGGGCGAACCTCAGCGCCTACTATTGCGAACGAACTTGACCCACAACCAGCAAAATCCCTTATATTTGCTTTATACCCCGACCACATGCTGGGCCTCCCCAGCAAAAAGAAGCTAGCGGTAACAGTATGAGAGCAATGACGAGGCGATCGCTGCTCCGTGCCGGCCTTACCGGTTGCTTGGTCGCCCCTTGGTGGCACGCACTGCGGGCCTTTGCCGCCCGTCCCGCCGAACCGCCGACGAAATCTGGCGTGACCGATACCGAGATCATCCTCGGCACGTCCGCCGCGTTCTCCGGCCCCTCCCGAGGGTTGGGCATTGAACTCTATCGGGGTGCCGGTGCGTATTTTGCCCACGTCAACCAGCAAGGGGGCGTGGCAGGCCGCACCGTACAGGTCAAAGCCTACGACGATGGCTACCAGCCCGGCCCTTCGGTCAAAAACACCATGAAGCTGATGCTCGACGATCAGGTGTTTTTGCTGTTCGGCTACGTTGGCACGCCGACAGTAACGCGCGTGTTGCCCATCCTCAAGAAATTCCAAGACCGGAACATCCTGCTATTCTTCCCCTTCACCGGCGCCCAACCCCAGCGCGAACCGCCCTATGGCACCTTCGCCTTTAATCTGCGCGCCTCCTACCGCCAAGAAACGGCCGGTCTAGTCGATAATTTCGTGCGCATCAACCGCCGACGCATTGCCGTATTCTATCAGGCCGATGCGTACGGCCGCAGCGGCTGGGCCGGCGTGCGCAGCGCCCTGAAAAAGCACGGCGAGCAAATCGTCGGCGAGGCCACGTACCGCCGCGGCGAACGGTTCACCAGCACAATGCGCAAACAGGTCGAAATCCTCAAAGAAGCCAAGCCCGAAGCAGTGATCTGCATCGGAGCCTATGCAGCCTGCGCGGCCTTTGCCCGCGATGCCGTCGATCTCGGCCTCCAGGTGCCCTTTGCCAACCTGTCCTTCGTCGGCAGCGAAAATCTCCTCAAGCTGCTCACTGAAGGACGCGACGACAGCCAGCGCTACACGCAATGGCTGGTAAACTCCCAAGTGGTGCCCAGCTACGAAGACACATCCATACCCGCAGTCCAAGAGTACCGCAGCTTGATGACTCGCTACGCCCCACAGCCGCCAGCAGAGCTGTTAAAAGACCCCTATACGCCCTTTGACCACAGCTTCGTCAGTCTCGAAGGCTTTCTCAACGCCAAATTGCTGGTCGAAATTTTACACCGCCTCGGTGCCGAGCCGCAGCGCAACCAACTCGAAGACGCGGTGTTCTCCGTTGCAGACTTCGATCTGGGCATCGGCGAGCAGGTCTCCTTTGGCCCCGACCGTCGCCAGGGGCTCCAGCGAGTGTACTACACAGTGGTCGAGGAAGGCCGTTTTGTCCCCTTGGACGATTGGCGCGCTAGGTTTGCATGATGATAAAAGTCCAAAAGCTGTTTAAGAAAACGCTGTTCGGCGTCTTTGCCCTATTCGGCTTGATCGGCCTATCGACCTCCATTCTGTGTGTCTATACGGTCGATACACACCTGTCGGCCGAATACGAGAGCAACAGCCGCGACATCGCCAAAACCATCGCCGATTCCAGCGTCGATATTCTCCTAAATCGCGACTTGTCGGCCTTGCAGTCGCTCATCGATCAGTTCGTCGAAATTCAGGGCATCAAGTACATCTACATCACCGACGAATCCGGCGAGTTTCTCGCCCACACCTTTGTGCCGGGCATTCCCGCAGAAATTCGCGCCAGCGATCCGTTTAATATGGAAACGGTAGAGCGCAGCTTGCCCGGGATGGGCGATTTCGTCGAAGTAGGTAGCCCAATTCTCGCCGGCGTTGCCGGGACGGTGCACGTGGGCATGGACACCGGTCTGATTGCGCTAAAAATTCAACGCGCAATAGGCCAGCAGGTGTACCTCTTTTCCATCATCCTCGTCGTCGGCGTCTTTGCCGCCATCTGGTTGGTTAATCTGGCAGCTAAACCAATGGGCGCGCTCTTAGGCTACGCCGTGGGCGTGGCGCGCGATGGGAAAGCCGACGATGACAAATTGCTGGCGCGCGACGACGAAGCTGGACACCTAGCCCGACTCTTCCTCTACGTTGCTGACAAAAGCCAGCGCTCGCCCGAAAGCGCAGAGTAGATTCGACTCCCCGGCGGTAATGTATCCGCAGATGAACGCAGATTAGCGCAGAGGTAGGGTGAGGTCATTCGATGCGAGTACTTGGCGATTGAGGTCTAGGGAATATGGCGCAACAACGGGTACTAATTCCGCGCTCGCTTATGGCGCTGCTCTGCACGGTCCTGCAGGTCTGTTTTGGGACGGTGTACGCGTGGAGTTTCTTCCAGACGCTTTTGGTGCGGCAATTGGGTTGGACGTTCACGGAAACGGCTTGGGCTTTCAGCCTGACGATCCTTTCGCTCGGCACCTCGGCGGCTTGGGCGGGCGCGCTGCTGCCGAAGGTCGGACCGCGGCGCTTGGCCGTGACCGGCAGCGTCATGTTCTCGGTCGGCTACATACTGGCGAGTCTGGCGTTGCAATGGGACATGCTCGCGCTGTTCTACGTAGGGTACGGCGTCATCGGAGGAGCAGGCATCGGGCTAGGCTACGTCACGCCCGTGGCCACGGTGGCCAAGTGGTTCCCAGACAAGAAGGGCTTGGCGACCGGAATTGTCGTGATGGGGTTCGGAGTAGGTGCCTTTCTGTTGAGCAAGGGCTTGGCCCCCCTGCTCGTATCTCACCTGGCAGGCGATCTGTCCCAAGTCTTCCTGGGCCTCGGGGTGATCTTCGCCTGTGTCCTGATCCCCTGTAGCTTGCTGCTGAGCAATCCCCCAGCCGCCGCTGAAGCGGTTGCTGAACAAATGCCCGCCGACGAGTCCGACTCGGTTACGCCGTATCTGCGCTCCTCTGAATTCGCCCTCATGTGGATCGTCTTCTTCTTCAACATCGCCGCTGGCATCTCCGTCATCAGCTTTCAGTCGGAACTTCTCCAAGAAGTCTGGGGCCTAGCCGATCCAACCGTAGAACCTGCCACGCTGGCCGAATATGGAGCCACGCTGATCGCCGTCAGCTCGCTGTGCAATGGCGTGGGCCGACTGTTTTGGGGCTTGCTCTCGGATCGGCTGGGGCGCGTCAGAGTTTTTAGAATTCTGCTCGCTAGTCAGATGGTCGTCTTTGGCATTTTAATGACCGAGCGCAATCCCTATGTCTTTTCGGTTCTCGTTTGTTACATCCTCTTGTGCTTTGGCGGTGGCTTTGCCACCATGCCCTCTTTCGTACTCGATGTTTTTGGTCCGCAAAAGATGTCGACGATCTACGGGACCATTTTGACGGCTTGGGCGGCGGCGGGGATTTGCGGGCCGCTGTACGTGGGGTACCTGAAGGATCAATACCCCGACCGGGCCTTCATCTATTGCTTCCTGATTGGCATTCTAATGCTTGGGCTTGGCTACGTGTTCTCGTATTTGTTGAGCGACGATCGCATTCGCCTCCGTCGGCCGACCTTGGAGGATACGCTGCGTCAGTATGGAATTTTGCCCGTGGGGCAAAGTAGCTAATAGGTACACACTTGGTGCCTCAATGCGGCTGCACGGTGGCCGCCCGAACTCGCTGTGCGGACTTGCGGTTAGCAGTTGCCCTTCCCCCCCTTTTTCTCTATATCCCATAAGTACAAGTACAGCCTGCTAAAGATCATTCACGCCGCCCGAAGGGGATCGTTCAGATGAGCCGAAGTCTGGTATTGCCGCTGATAGCCTTGGTATTTTGCGCCATTCTGACCGACGGGAGCCATGCGCTGACCATCTACCGCATCGGCGGCTCCGACCTGCCGCCGCCCGAGCGCGACGCTCCTTTCGAATTCATCCAACTAGAATGGGCCAATATCGACGCCAAGCAGCACGGCAGTACCCTGCTGACGGAGACCAGCACGACCCTCGCACCCGAGCAACTAGACCCCGCAGTCAACCTGACACCGTTGCTAGACGAACGGGGCGGGAAGATCGAAACGCTGCGCTCGATCGTGGGCTGGGCCGATTTTCCCGCTCGCGACGCGCCGATGTTCGACGGCGATCCCACCACCCACTTTCTCGGCGACGGCGATTGGGGCGGAGACTACGGCGCAATAGAAAACAAAGTGCTGGTATTCGATCTGGGCGGGCTATTCAACATCGACCGAGTGCGCTTCTATCCCCGCGAAAAGCACCTTGTAGATCGCTTTATTCAGACTTGTATAGTCGGCATCAACGACGGAGACCCGCTCAAGGACGGGAGCCGGGAATACCTAGTGGGCGAGAAGTGGGCAAGGCGACCGCCAGGTGCTCGGAAAGACTTTGAGGTAGTCCTCAACGCCACCGAGAACACCCGCTCCGATATCGTCATCGAAATGCCCGATCGGCCCATCCGCAACATCCTATTTGAAGCACCGGCCAACATCCGCGGCGTCTGGGAAATCGCCGAATTTGAAATTTACGGTTCCGGCTTTGCACCACATGCCACCTATGTCTCCAATGTGATCGACCTAGGCCAGCCCGTCAGCTTGGGCCGACTCAACTGGTCTGCGCAGGAGGACGAAGGCGCGGCGATTGATCTGACTATGCGCAGCGGCGACGATTCCGATCCCAACACCTACTGGCGCAAAACCTTCCGCGGCGACGAGACCACGCGCTATAGCGATGGCAAAGCCTTGGTTTTATCTACGTACAACAGACTGGACAAAGGGGAGCGAGCTGGAATCACGCCGGATACCGAAAACTGGCAAGCTTGGAGCCCCCCGTACGATCTGGTCCTCGGCAACGGCGACCTCGCCGGCAACAAGCCGCGGCAATTCGTCCAGTTTGCCGTCCAGTTCTCTTCTACCTCGGCAGCGGGCGGGTGGCTGCATTATCTGCAATTTGAAGTATCCGATCCGCCGGTGGCGTCTCAAGCGTTGGCCGAGATCGTCCCGGTGGAGGTGCCGGCGGGTGCAGTAACGCAGTTCACCTACAAGATCCTGCCGCGATTAACTGGCACTGATCTGGGTTTTGACAGCATTGAGATCAAAACGCCAGCTCGGGTCGCCAGCATTGATCAGGTCCGACTGGAAGGCTTGCCAGTGGATTTCACCGAGGTCCGCGTGGAAGAGAATGAATTTGAGTTGCGGATTCCCCGCATGGACCTACAGCGCACCAATGAATTGCTGGAAGTGGATTTCCAAGCCCAAGTCTTCCAGTTTGGCACGGTATTCGCGGCGCGGATTTTCGATAGCGAGCAACCCCACGAGGTGCATCAGGAGGTCACGGCAGGGGATGCCGATCAACTGGTCGATAGCAATACCTTGCGCGTCGGTCTAATAAATATCGACAAAAAGGCGGTCAATGACCTGCGCTTGACCTCGCGGTCATTCACACCAAATGGAGACGGCGTCAACGATCAGCTAAAAATTCAGTACGAATTGCTCAATCTGGGCGCTGTGCCGGTAGCTATTGATCTGTACGACCTTTCGGGGCGGCGCATCAGCGAGCTATACCACGGCACCGCGACCAGCGGCCGTTTTGCAGTAACTTGGGACGGCCGCGACGCCCAAGACAAATTGGTGCCGCCGGGCCTCTATATCCTGCGCCTAGAAGTAGAAAGCGACGGGGGGATAAAATCGGAGCAACGAGTAGTTTCACTGGTTTATTGATCTGAACACTTAGCGAGTGGTACGAGATATGGAACGGATTCTGCGGTACATACGTTGGGCGGCCTGGTCGGTGGTTTGCTGTACGGCAGCGTACGGTCAGGGAGCGGGTCACCGAGTAACGTCCGATCAAGTAGTGGTCAACAGCGCAGCGCACTGGCGCAATTGGACCTTTCCTCAAGGGGTAGTAGAAATTTCGTCCAGTGGCACCTTGACGCCGCACCAGTTGCACCGCGACATCAACGCGGTCCGGGACATTGCCGCTTATCTGCAAGCCCGCCCGCCCGATGAAATAAAAAAGGCCCCTGAAGAAATTACCGTCCGAGACGGCATCCAAGCTGGAACCGCTGGCAATCGGGCGGACGTGGTCAACCTTTTCGACGGCGACTTGGCAACGTACTGGCAGCCCGACCCGCCCACCGGAGAGGGCGAACTAGCTGGCCAGTGGTGGTTTACCGTTGATCTGGGGCGGCTAGTAATCGCCAAGAGCATCGTGCTGAAGTTCGTCGACGAGGCATTGGGCGATCCCTTCTTGCAGTTCGACGTGCTGGTATCCCAGGGCAACAAGCCCACGGGTAGTCGTGGGCCCTCTCTCGAATACACCACCATGTTGCGGACCCTCAAGCCCAACAAGGAACAGCGGCTCTTCGAGATCGACATGGACCTAGAGCGCGAGTTCGAGGGTGTCGGCATTCGCTTTGTGCAGGTGGTAGTAACTGGTAGCAATTTCGGCCGGGGTCGAGAAGTCACACAGGCCGCATACGATCAGCTCGCCGACGGCGAGCGGGGCGAGATCGATTACTTTAAGCTCCATGCAAACGGGCGCGAGACCCTAGTGCCCCAAGAGGTACACCGCCAACTTGAGCCTGAGCAACAAGGGTCGGTGCGCTATTACCAGATCGAGCGTCCACGGCTGGCCGAGTTGGAAGTGTGGGCCGAAGGCGACGAGATTCTCACCGGAGCGTTGGACCGGGGCGGTTTTGGCACGGCTTCCCAGACGGCATCGATCAATAGCTTGATTGACGGGCAGATCGAAAGCAAAGTGCAGTTCATCTACACCTACGGTCGGGGATCGCTCAAATCGCCCGAAGGGCAGGTACTTTTCGATTTGGGTGCCTTTTACTGGATCGACGCCTTCAGGATGGCCTACGGCGGGTCTAGGTTTTCCAATTACCGGCTGGATTTCTCGGACGGCACGCTGGCCGCCGACGGCAGCATCAAGTGGAATACCGCGGTCGATCGCGAGCAGCGCGGCGGCGGTGGGATTTCGGCCTTGGGCTTCGGCTTCTACGAAGGCAACAATTTCGCGCGGCTCAAAGCCCGTTTCTTTCGCTTCGTCTGGAGGCAATTCGAAAGCACCAGTTCTACGGGCAAAGGCGGAGCCACTGGGCAGCCAGCAGAGCTACAGCTATACGGGCGAGGTTTCCTGCCGGAAGTAACGCTGACCTCCGATCTGATCCGTTTGGGAGGCAGCCGCAACCTGCTCTCTGTCGAGTGGGATGCTGACACGCCACCCGGCACGAGCGTGCTGATCCAGACCCGCACTGGCAACGAGTTGAGTGAAACCCTGCATTACTTTAAAAAAGACGGCACGGAGGTATCCAAGGAAGACTACGACAAGCTGCTGTCGATCTTCCGCGGCGACATCGTCGCCGAAGAAACCGCCGGTTCCGACTGGGATCCGTGGAGCCAACCTTATGAAGACCCGACCGGTTCGCCAGTAACTTCGCCCAGCCCACGCGAATTTCTGACTTTGCGGGCGACTTTGCTGTCGGACGATCCTGAGGCCAGCCCGACCTTGCGCTCGATTCGGCTCAACTTTAGCAATCCCGTGGCACAGAGCATCACCGGTGAGATCTCGCCGTTTCAGGTGGACCAACTAGGGCAAGAGCAGATGTTTTCGTTCTATGTGCGTCCAGACTTCGGCAGCCAGGATCCGGGCTTTGACCAGTTGCTGTTGGTGGCTCCGTCCGATATGCCGCTGCGCTTTGTGGGACTATATGCCGGTGCCGAGGACGCCTTCGGGCCCAGCGCCGACTTGTCCAGTCTAGCTATACCTGATGTGGAAGTGATGCAGACGCGCGAGGACAGTCTGCAATTGGCCTTCCCGCCGGTGGGGCCGCGCTCAGGCGTAGAAGTGCTACGGCTAGATTTCGCCACGGCGTTGTTTTCGACGGGCGCGGTGATGCGGGCGCTGTTAAAAAATAGTGACGCGAGCGAGGGCAACTGGCAACGCGTCGATGCTGGCGAGGCCTTAGTCGGAATCGAGAGCAACACTACGACGCTGGTCGGTGCGGTGCAGAGTACCTCGCTGCTGACAGAGGTAGAAGTGATCCCCCGCGTCTTCACACCCAACGGCGACGGCGTCAATGACCAAGCTCAATTCGCCTTCAAGGTAGTGCGGGTGGGCGACGATAGCCCAGCGGAAGTGGAAGTTTTCGATCTGGCAGGCCGTCGAGTGCGCCGGTTAGTGGAGCAGCGGGATTTGAGCACTGGTTCCTACGCCATCGGCTGGGACGGCAGAGACGACGCGGGGGCCTTGGTGCCGCCCGGAGTGTATTACGCTCGCTTGCGGATCGACACCGACACCGAGGGTGCTGGCATCGATGGCGAACAGGTCCTGAAAACCATCGCCGTCGCGTATTGAGGGGATCGATCCATAATGGATGAGGAGCAGCGCTTTGCTTTTGACACGTGGGGTTTTCTCACCGTAGAGGATGCAATCACCCCTGAACAGGTTGCAGACCTCAAGACTACCGTCGATGCAAAAGGTCCGGAACTTCACTCGCAACACGCGGACCGCGGCGGCTTCTGGTCCCAGACTTTCGTCGATTTACTAGACGTGCCGGTAATTTCTGAAATTCTAGCAGAGATCTACGGCGGCCAACGGGCCGGAGACCTCCCGCCCTTCCGCATCGACCATATCAACGTCCACACGCACGGTACCTTCAACAAAAATCTCGCCGGGGGCACCATCCACGGCGGCAACGGACGCTTGCTAAATCCCAATCGGCCGCATGAGCTGGTCACGCATTACTTCGAGCGCGACCCTGCAAGCGGGACGTTCTCCAACGGTCTAGTCACCGTGGCGTACGAACTAGAAGATACTGTCTGTAACGGGGGAGGATTCGGCTGTTTGGCGGGATCGCACAAAGGACATTATCCCGTCCCGGAAGCGTGGGTCGATTTGTCCAAGGGCGTGCATCCAATGGTCACGCGCGTGCCGGCCCGCGCTGGCACGGCCATCATCTTCACCGAAGCCCTGTGTCACGTCACGCTGCCGTGGACGGCACCGAGCACGCGAACCACGCTCTTTTACAAATACATGGAGCGCGGGGAGACCTATTCCGGCCCGGATAATTTTTTTAGCCCAACGGACGCCGACCAATGGGCAGGGATCGACGAGCGCAAACGCGCGATCCTCGCTCCCCCACCCCAAGCATTCGTCGAGCGTAAAGCGGAACTAGCTAAAGCCGCTGCGCAATAATCCGTCGGATCGCACCTCAGGCCACCGTCTGAAACCGCTCCCACGCCTCGCCAGCGGCAGCCGCTTGACGCTCCAACTCGCTGCGCCAGCCCACGACCTCCCCCGCTTTAATGCGCTGGATATCAAACCCCGCGTACCGGTCTTCGAGCGTATCCCCTAACTTCTGAGTCTCAGCCCAACGATCCCATGCGATCTGCATCCACTCGTGCGGCAACGCCTCGCGCACCGCGGGATCGAGTTGCCACGCACTGCGCGCGTCCGCCACCGCCGGCTCTCCGCTAAACGGACCCGACCACTTCGACCAGCCGATGGACAAGGTGTTGCGCTCGCGCTCGGGAACGGTGTGCCCGGTGTGGATCGTCACCCCATTGCGAATGAGGGCTTCCCCAGGCTTGAGCCGAATCGACACTTGGCCCGGCAACGGATCTTTCCTATTCCAACTAGGCGTGTACGGCACCCCTTGGTCCTTCATGGATTGTGGCAAGAGTACATCGTGCTCAAACGGCGTGCGCCAGCGTTCGTGGCTACCGGGGATCAGTTCGTGGCACTCGTCGTCAACCAGCGCCAAGAACATGCTCACACCGTTCCGATTAGCGAGCGACTTGGCGTTGTTGGCGCGGATCTCTGCCCAGCGGACTTTTTCGACTTCCTCGGAATAATCTTCCGGGCTTTCCCCTCGGTTGTCCCGCTGCGAAAAATAGGGCTTGCCCTCGCCCCACCACGTCACGTCGCGGTGCCAACTAGGCCCATTCTCGTGGTGCCGGGGATTGCACCACAGCAGCAGACCACTCAGCGACATATCTTCAGGCCCAAGCCCGTCGCACCACGAGGCGACGAAATTGAGGAAATCATCCGAGCCGTGGAACTCGGCAAAGCAAGGCTCCTCAAAGGCCGGATGGATGAGGCCCCGAATCGCCCACGGCTCATTGCCGCCCGCGCGATGCACGTAGCCCTTTGAGCAGTCGATCTTGCTGTAGCCATGCTCTGGCGCGCACGCTTCGGTGACGCGGCGGCCGGCCTCGCGGAGCACGGGAATCCACGGGTTATCGACAAAATCGGTGATGATGACAAAACCATGCTCCCGCAAGTGTTCCAACCGCTCGGGCGTGGCCCCAGGAGCGGCGAGTTCGGGCTTGGAGTCGGCAAAAGCTGTGGCGCGGTAGGTCTCCTTCGCCGGAGATTGATCAGTAGTCATTTTGCACCCCTCTTTCGGCGGATGGGAAGGTTGGCCCTGTTGTCGGGGTTAAGCTACGTTTGGCCTCATTAGCTTGTCAATAATTTTAACTACTGGAAATTTTTTTCGATAATTTAGATATATCAAACTAACAAACCGCAAAGGCAACGGGATGCACAAAATCATCTCGCTATTCCTCCTAATGCTAGGCAGCGCGCCACTCCACAGCGACGAGGTTTTGCACCAAGCCGCCGTGGAGACCATGGTCAAAGCGACGCGCTATTTTCGCAGCCAAGTGGCCACTAACGGCGGCTATCTCTGGCTCTACCAAAGCGACTTTACCCGCCGCCAAGGCGAAGGTATCGCATCGCCGACCACCATCTGGGTCCAGCCCCCGGGCACCCCGGCGGTCGGCATGGCCTTCCTCCGAGCCTACGACGCCACCGGCGACACCCTCTTCCTCAACGGCGCAGTCGAGGCAGCGCAAGCCCTAGTCTGGGGACAACTGGCTTCGGGCGGCTGGGATTACCGGATCGACTTTGACCCAGAGGCAAGCAAAAACTGGCACTACCGGCGCGATGTCGAACAGGGCGACCACACGACTGGCGAACGCCGCAACCGCACCACCCTCGACGACGACAATACGCAGAGCGCCCTGCGCTTGCTCATGCAGGTTGATCAGCACCTCGATTTTGCCGATGCGGGTATACACCGCGCTGTCCTTCACGGACTGGAATCCTTACTCAAAGCCCAATACCCAAACGGCGCTTGGCCCCAGCGCTACAGCGAATGGGCCGATCCCAGCCAATTTCCTATCCAGAAGGCGCGCTATCCAGAGAGCTGGTCCCGCCAGTACCCCAAAGAGCGCTACCTCGCGCACTACACCTTTAACGACAACGCCATCGCCGATGTCATTGCAACCATGATCGAAGCGCACAAAATCTACGGCGACGAGCGCTGGCACCGCGCAGCCGAACGAGGTGGCGACTTCATTATCCTAGCCCAGATGCCCGATCCGCAACCGGCTTGGGCGCAGCAGTACAACTTAGCGATGGAGCCGGCTTGGGCGCGCAGATTTGAACCGCCCGCCATCACCGGCGGCGAGAGTTTTGGCGTGATGCAAATCCTGTTGGAACTCTATCTCTCATACGGCGAGCCGCGCTTTCTCGAACCTATTCCCCGCGCCTTAGCCTGGGCGAAAGCAGCGCAATTGCCCGATGGGCGCATGGCCCGGTTCTACGAATTGCAGACCAACCGACCGCTCTACTTTACCAGAGAATACGAGCTCACCTACAGCGATGCAGACCTGCCGACGCACTATGCCTTTAAAGTGGGCAACCGCACAGATCGCATTGAAGGCTTATACCAGCGCATCCTCGCAGAAGGCCGCGAAGCCATCCTCGCCGAACGCGCCCAAGTGCGCCCGGTCGCTGCGGAACGGATCCAAGCCATTATCGACGCCCTCGACGCAGAAGGCCGCTGGCTAGAAGAAGGTCGTCTGCGAAACCCCGAAGACCGCCACGCGCCCATCGCCGCCGAGGTCATCTCCTGCCGCACCTTCAACCACAACCTCACCCTGCTATCTCAATACGTGGCCAGTCAGAATCGGCCGTGATGTATGCTGGCACCCGCTTTTAGGGCGGTGAAGCGGCGGATGCTGATAGATTTTTTGTAGGCTCGGGCATATCTTAACCCTATATCGTTCACATCCTCAATAGAGCGGAGGCCATTATGAAATGCTTGACCGCAGTAACCCTTCTCGGGCTGGCCTACATCTTGCCCGTCGCACGTCCCACCGCAGCCCAATCGCCGGAGACAACCGCTAGCGAGGTGGTGGACGCAGCAACGCTGCAAGCCTTTGTCGAAGGCGCAAAAGCATGGTCGGCGACCTTTACCGATCCGAACGACCTCGCGTCTTATACTACCGCTATCAGCACCGAAGGCGATTGGAAGCACGGCAAAACCTACCTTATCCTCATGCAGCCAAACGGCACGGCAATTTTTCACACGCATGATCCGAGTGTCAACGGCCGAGACCTGCACGACACCGAAGACGAGCGCGGGAATAAGATTGTGCAAGCCCTCATCGAAGCCGCCAATGCCGGCGGCGGTTTTGTCGAGTATTACTGGGACGATCCCGCCCAAGAGGGCGACGAAGACACCGCCAAAATCGCCTACGCCACCAGCTATATTTCCGGCATAACCGGAGCGCCGATAATCCTAATCGGCGGCTATTATCAGGACGTCGCGCAAGCCAGCTTCCCTTCGCTCGATCCGTCTATGGTTCCCACCCCCGAGATCACCGCCGACGACGTAGTCGATCGGGAGACGCTCAAGGCTTTTGTGCAAGGTGCAAAAGACAACTTTCTCACGCTCTTGGACCAAATAGGGCTCGAACAATTCTTGCAACACATAGATATCTTCAGGGAAGAAGGCGGTCCCTATAAAAAAGGCTCTGTTTACTTCTTTGTGTTCTCCACGGACGGTTACGTGTTGTTTCACGCGGTCGATCGGTCGTTAGAGTTCAATACGAGCGACCTCGATAAGACGGATGTAAACGGCGTTAAGTACCTGCGGGAACTTATTAGAGTGGCCAAAGAGGGCGGTGGTTTTGTCCAGTATCACTTCGACGATCCGGCGGTGGAAGGAGACGAGGACACTGGTTCGCCCAAAATTAGCTACGCCGAGCTCGCAACGTACCAAGGCCAAGAGTATATCTTTGGTTCCGGGTTATATACGGGTGCCGCTACAGCGGTGAAAGGCCAGTCTTGGGGACAACTCAAAAGCGGCTTTTAGCTAGTAGGACACGCATTGCAAAACGCACTCAGACACCCAGACGAAGGGCAGGGATATGATAGAGGGAGCGGCAGGAAAACGAGAAGCCAATGTAGTGAGTAACGGCCTCCAAATGGCACCTGAACAGATGCTCGACCTCGCGCGCAAAGCCGCAGAACTCGTAGTGGAGCGGATCGATGGCCTGCCCAGAGAAAATGCTTGGGAAGGAGAATTCCGGCGCGAACTCGAGAATTGGCTGCTGGAGGAGCCGCCCGAGGCTGGTCGGCCAGCAGCAGAGGTCATTGAGCAAGCCGCGCGCGATATCCTCCCAATTGCGACGAGGTTAGACCATCCGCGTTGCTTTGGCTTCGTCCCAACAGCGCCCACTTGGCCTGGAGTGCTGGCCGACTTCATGGCCGCCGGATACAACGCCAACGCCTGCACTTGGCTGGTCGCCAGCGGTCCGAGCCAACTGGAACTGGTCGTCATCGACTGGTTGCGGCGCTGGCTCGGCTACCCGGAGAGCGCCGGTGGGCTGTTGACCAGCGGCGGCTCGGCAGCCAGTCTCGACGCCTTTGTCGCGGCGCGAGAAGCAGCGGGCCACCCCGAGCGGATGACGGTGTACATGAGCGACCAGAGCCATAGCGCACACATCCGTGCGGCCAAGATCATCGGCGTGCGGCCGGCGTGCGTACGCTTGCTTCCGAGCGACGCTCAGTTCCGCCTAGACATAAAGGCGCTCGTACAGGCTGTGGCCGACGACCGTGCGGCGGGGTTCAATCCCATCGCGATATGCGCCAACGTCGGCGCGAGCAGCACCGGAGCCATCGATCCGATCGGAGCCATGGCCGATTACTGCGAGGGGGAAGGCATCTGGCTGCACATCGATGCGGCGTACGGTGGCTTCGCAGTCGTGACCGAACGGGGCAAAAAGCTACTGCGCGGAATCGAGCGCGCCGATTCGATTGGACTAGACGCCCACAAATGGTTCTTCCAGCCTTATGAAGCCGGTTGCCTACTAGTGAAGGACCTGAGCACGCTTGAGCACGCTTTCGGCGTTCACCACGACATTCTCCAAGACACAATATGGGGCGCGAACCACCCGAACTTTTCGGATCGCGGCCTGCAACTGAGCCGCTCGGTGCGAGCGTTGAAAATTTGGATGTCGGTGCAGACCTTTGGCATGGCTGCGTTCCGGCAGGCCGTGTCAAAGGGCATGGAGTTGGCCGACCGGGCCGAGGAATACATCCAAGCGAGCCAGACCCTAGAGATGTTGACCCCCGCGTCGCTGAGCATCGTATGCTTCCGGGTCAACCCCGCCGACACGGACCTCGACGAGGAAGCCCTCGAAGCAGTCAACAGGACGGTGCTCGCCCACGTCTTTTGGGACGATCAAGCCTTCGTATCATCGACCCTTCTGCATGGAGAGTTTGCGCTGCGGATGTGCATCGTCAATCACACTACTACTTGGGACGATGTGCGCGAGACCTTGGAGGCTATCGAGCGATTCGGGCAGGAGGCGTTGCCCTAAGTTCGCTGAAGTTGCGAAAAGACATAGGATTAAGTATGTCTTTTCGCATGTCATTCACACGTATCAACAGAAAGGAATCATCGTGAAGCGTCTAACCGCAGTACTCATGCTGACGCTGGGCACCCTCTTACCCACCGTGCATCCCGCCGTCGCCCAAGACGCGGAGATAACGGCTGAAGATGTGGTGGACCGGGAAACCCTGGAGGCCTTTGTACACGCGGCGAAGGCGTACGGGGATCAAGCCTCAAGCCTTCCCGAGTATCTGGCTATCTTGCAGGAATTCAGAACCGAAGGACCTTGGAAACAGGGATCCATCTACCTCTTTCTTTTTACCACTGAAGGTCTCTTCATCCTGCACGGAGCGGATTCAAGCCTCGAAGGCCAAAACTTGATTGACCTCGAAGACGCCAACGGAGTCAAAATTGTCCAAGAGCTCATCGCAGTGGCGGCCGAGGGAGGCGGCTACGTCGAATATCTTTGGCCCGATCCGCAGATAGAAGGAGACACCGGCTCGCCTAAAGTGAGCTACGCCATTCCCTACTCCGCTCTCGGTCAAGATTTTGTCTTGGGCTCTGGCTTTTTTCCAGAATCCGCTTCTACGGCGGTTGCAGACCAGTCCTGGGGACAGCTCAAAAGTCAATTTTAGCCAAACGCACTTGAACTTGAACAGGGGGCATCCGGTGTGGCTTGCAACAGCCTGCGGATGCCCTCAGTCGTTCTGCTAGTACCGCTCCCCCACCTCTAGCAGGGTTTTCCCTTCCATCATCGCTTCGAGGTATTCCACGGTCCGCTTGACGGCTTCTTCGGACAAAATCCTGCCCTTTTCCGCATCGGCCTCCAAGGGTGTCTTGTCCTCCTGGTCCTGCATGGCGTCCCGCCGGACTTTCTCCGGGAACATGTGCATGGCCAGTGAGGTTTCGAATTCCGTGGCGTGTCCCGGCGCGCTCTTGGTGACCATGTGCTCGTTGATGAGCGCCCTTGGAATTAAGTTCCAATAGGGGTGGAAGTGCAGATTGACCCCCGGAGCTGTGGACTCGAAAAACAGACGCCACTGACGGAGGATGCTATTCACGGGTCGCACATTGCCGCCGTGACCATTGAGGATTAGGATGTTGTCAATGCCGTGGCGAGCAAAACATTCCACCACGTCGAAGAGTACCGCCAGCCACGAGCCCGGCTTGGCCGTGAGACTGCCCTTGTGTTTCATGTGGTGCTCGGAAATGCCCACGGCCATGGGCACGGCCACGATCACCTTTGGGTACATGCGCAGGGCCGCTTGTCGCGCCACCCAAGTTGACGAGGCGATATCGTGATCAAAGGGCAGGTGTTCGAGGTGCTGCTCAATGCTGCCGGTGGGGATGATCGCGGCTTGGAATTTCCCGGCCTCAAGCCCTTGGCGAAATTCGCGCCGGGTGTAATTCTGCAGCATAACTTCCCTGTTATCAGTCACAGTGGACCTCCTTTTAGTGTGTGATCAATGCCCGAGGAACATGGATCGAGTCCATCTCCGATTCACCTAGAGCACTCGAAGCGAAATACGAAATTTAACGCCCGTACACAAGCCGCATCCCCGAGGCACCACCGGACAAACTCTCGACACCCCTAAAAGAGCGCAAAACCGGGCACTACCCATCCGTTTCTTCTATATTTACTCGCCCAATCACAGCCAATCACATCTCCCAAGGAGACTCCATGTCCACCCAGACCCTCACCTCTACCCAAGAACAGTACCAGACCGACGGTTTCTATATACCCCAAGAGCCCATTTTGCCCCCCGAGGTAGTCGAGCGTGCTGTTGCCGGTATGGACGCGGTGCGCCGAGGCCGCTACGATACTGGCCAGCCACCCCAGCCCTCGCGTTGGAATCCGGGCGACGATCTCAATGAACTGTGCAAAATAGAATTGCCCCAGCAGGCCGACCTCGGCATCCGCGCCTTGATCAGCCATGCCGATTTGGGTCAGTGGGCCGCTCGCGTCACTGGGGCACGCATGGTGCAGGTGTGGTGGACGCAATTGTTGTACAAACCGCCCCAGCCCGAGAACCGGAAGGCCGACCTCAACATCGGCTGGCACCAGGACCTACACTACTGGCAGGTGTGGGAGGAGGGCAGCGAACTATTCACCGCTTGGGTAGCCTTGAGCAATGTGACCGCGGATGCGGGTCCCATGCGCTTTGTGCAAGGCTCGCACCAGTGGGGCCTGTTGGACGACGGCGGTTTCTACCGCCAGGATCTCGACGACCTGCGCGCTGCCATCCCGATCCCGGACAGCCAAATTTGGCGAGAGCAGCCGGCTCTGCTGCCACCGGGCGGTGCCAGTTTCCACCACTGCCTCACCTTTCACGGCAGTGGCCCCAATCGCTCGGCTGGTCCCCGGCGCAGCCTAGCCATCCACATGCGCACGGAAAAGTCGCGTCCGGTCAATGACCGCCGCGCCGGCCTCACCGCGTTTATCGACGATCCCGTGCGCAACCCCGTCATCTACCAAGCATAGGTATGAATGCTAGACAACAAAGAGAGGAGATTCCATGGCACCGCTTCCCACCCGCGTCACCGCCATGCTAGCCAATGCTTCAGAGCGCCGCAGCATTTTCGGCCAGTACGCGCAAACGCCCATCTATCATAAGCCTGTCACCGTCGAAGCCCCCCTCGACGAAAAGGGCTGCCTCGCAGTGGAACTGCCGTTCACCGAGGCGAAAGTGCTCTCAGTCGGCCCCCAGCGCGAGGTCAAGCTCTTCTTGGAACCGGGCGACCAATTGCACATTGACGCGGACTTGCTCGACCTGCCTCAGTCCCTCCGCTTTTCCGGCCAAGGCGCGGCCAACAACCAGTTCCTCGCCGCCCTGCGGACCCACTTTTCAGATTACCTACGCATCAACTACAAAGACTTGGAGGTCGATGCCTTTCGCCAAATGATCGATCAGCGGCGTTTGGAAATGACTTGCTTCCTAGACGAGGGATGCTCCCAAGGCGGACTCACCCCGGCCTTCGTCGATTACTACCGCGCTGAAATCACTTATGAATGGGCCGAAGACCTAGTCGCATATCCGCGTAGCTACGAGAGGCAAAACGGACGGGAGAACGAAGCCATACCCGCTGACTATTTCGACGCCCTCGAACAGGTTGAACTAGTTGACGAAACAGCTATCGGCACCTCCCATTACCGCACCTTTCTGTCGCGCAATTTCTTCCGTCTTTGGCAAGAGTGGCACAACCATCCCGACACTAAGCAGATGGCCGCTGAGGAACGCCGAGCCTTGGTTGAAACCTACGTTCCCTACAATCATGCCAAGCGGCTCTTGCGCGGCAAAGTCCTGTATTTCTTTCTCGCCGGGGAAATCGTCCTGGACTTCCAATACGGCCTATTTAACATAGGCGAACAACGCTGGGCCGAGTTCCTGCAAGACAATCCCTATCCCGAATACACCGAAATGGTAGAGGAGGTCGTGCGGGAAGCATCCAAGATCAAACCCGGCCAGCCCGCCCCCGACTTCACTCTCGACGATCTCCAAGGCCAAAGCGTCTCCCTGAGCGATTTCAAAGGTCAGGCGGTTTTCCTGGACTTTTGGGCGAGTTGGTGCGGTCCCTGCATCGAGGCAGTACCCCATCTGGAAGAGCTCAAACAGCAGACCCGAGACCAGAAGGTGGTCTTTTTGAACATCTCTTTGGATCCCGCCGACGAGTGGCACCAAGCAGTCGATGAGCACGGCCTGACCGGCGTCCATGTCCACGCTCCGGGCGGCAGGCAATCAGCGGTGGCCCAGTTGTACCAAGTTAGCGGCATACCCTCCTACTTCTTGGTAGGTCCAGACGGCCGCATGGACGGCCACGTCAGTCATGTTTCCGATGTCGAGGAGGTGGTCAGCCGCATTGAGAAGGTGGCGTCTGGACAGATGCCGTCGTCATCGCCAAAAAGCATCCGCTCGGAGATGCACATCAGAGGCTAGCTGCATTGTTTATCTGTGGAGGGCGACTTTTACAGTGACCGCTAGGCCGCTACATTCTGGATGATAATGAGAGGAGATTTTCATGACACCGCCCTCGACCTGCGTCACTGCCACGCTAGCCAATGCCTCAGAGTGCCGCAGCATTGCCTTCGAGTACCAGCAAACGCCCATCTATCACAAGCCCGTCACCGTCGAAGTCCCTCTCGACGAAAAGGGTTGCCTCGCGGTAGAACTGCCATTTACGGAAGCGCAAATGGCTTCGGTAAATCTCGACAAGAAGGTCAAGCTCTTTCTGGAACCGGGCGACCAATTGCACATTGACGCGGACTTGCTCGATCTGCCTCAGTCTCTCCGCTTTTCTGGCCAAGGCGCGGCCAACAACCAATTCCTCGCTGCTCTGCGGGCCCGCTTCCCCGATTACCTAGACATCGACTACGGAGACTTGGAGGTTGATGCCTTTCGCAAAATAATCGACCAGCGGCGAGTGGAAATGACTCGCTTTCTGGACGAGGGGTGTGCCCAAGGCGGACTCACACCGGCCTTCGTCGCCTACTACCGCGCTGAGATCACTTATGAATGGGCCAATTTAGTGGTCTCCTATCCCACTAACTACATGTTCGCCAATGGAAGCAGAAACGAGGACCTCCCCGCGGACTATCACGAGGCCCTCGACCAAATTGATCTGGTTGACGAAGCGGCTATCGGCACCACCGATTATCGCACCTTTCTGGAGCGCAATTTCAGTCGTATACAAGACGGTGCCAATGATCGAGTACAACTGAAGCAACTATCCGACAGCCAACGCCAAGACCATATTGAAACCTACACCCTCTACAATCAGGCCAAGCGGACCTTGCACGGCAAAGTTCTGTACTTCTTTCTCGCCGGGGAAATCGTTTGGGACTTTCGGCGGAGCTGGTTTGACCACGGGGAACAACGCCTAGCCGAATTCCTCCAAGACAATCCCTATCCCGAATACATCGAGGTCGTCGAGGAGGTCGTGCGGGAAACATCCAAGCTCAAACCCGGCCAGCCCGCGCCCGACTTCACCCTCAGTGATCTCCAGGGACAAAGCGTCTCCTTGAGCGATTTCAAAGGGCAGGCGGTTTTCTTGGACTTTTGGGCAAGTTGGTGCGGTCCGTGCATCGGGGCAGTACCCTATCTGGAAGAGATCAAACAGCGGACCCGTGACCAGAAGGTGGTCTTTTTGAACATCTCTTTGGACCCTGCCGACGAGTGGCACCAAGCAGTGGAAGAGCACGGCCTGACCGGCGTCCACGTCCACTCTCCGGGTGGCTGGCAGTCGGCAGTAGCTCAGTTGTACCAAGTTCAGAGCATACCCTCCTATTTCCTAGTGAGACCAGACGGCTGCATGGACGGCCGCGTCGATATACCCTCCTTCCTAAGGGGTCCAGACGGTCGGATGGCCGGCCGCAAGGTCTTCAATGCCATTGTCGAGGAGGTGGCCTTCCGCATTGAGAAGGTCGCGTCTGGAAAGGTGCCGTCGTCAAAAAAAACAGGCTATATTATTAAGAGAAGGAGGCGATGAGTACAGCTAAATGTCGAATTCGCGCTATCCCTCGCTCCGCACCATCGACTGACGACAGGTTCCCATGCCAGCCCCCAATATCGTCTATATCCACTCGCACGACACCGGACGCTACGTCCAGCCCTACGGCCACGCCATACCCACGCCGCATATCCAGCAGCTAGCCGAGGAAGGCGTCCTCTTCCGCCAAGCCTTTTGCGCTAACCCCACCTGCTCGCCCAGCCGCGCCTGCCTGCTCACCGGCCAGTGGGCCCATTCCTGCGGCATGACCGGCTTGGTCAACCGAGGCTGGACCTTGCCCCATCCCGAACGGCTGCTGACCCATACCCTGCAAAAAGCCGGATACACCACGGCCATGGCCGGCTTCCAGCACGTGGTAGCGGACCTCGACGGCGGCGGCTTCACCCGCCTGTTGCCCCAAGAGGCTCCCGATGCCCAAACCGAAGACCGAGCCGCCGCCTTTTTAGCCGAAGATCATCAAGCGCCCTTCTATTTAGACGTAGGTTTTAGCGAAACCCATCGCCAGCGACGCGGTTTTGCGCCCCAGCCCCAAGACGAGGATCCCACCGATCCGCGCTACGTGCGACCATCCGCGCCTTTTCCCGATACACCTGAGACGCGCCGTGACATGGCCGAGTACATCGACGCGGCCCGCACCCTCGACGCCAAAATGGGCCGCGTCTTCGCCGCCCTACAAGACAACGGCTTGGCCGACAACACCCTCGTCATTTGCACCACGGATCACGGCATAGCCTTCCCCACCATGAAGTGCAACCTCACCGACCACGGCCTTGGCGTCATGCTAGTGCTGCGCGGCCCCGGCGGCTTTAGCAACGGCCAAGTACTCGATGCCTTGGTCAGCCAAGTCGATATCTATCCGACGGTCTGCGCCCTAGCCGGAATCGCATTGCCCGACCACGTGCAGGGCACCTCGCTCCTGCCGCTAATAAACGGCCAGGCCCAAGAAATCCGCGGCGAAATTTTCGCCGAAGTAAACTACCACACCTACTACGAACCCCAGCGCTGCATCCGCACGCCGCGCTTCAAGTACATCCGCCGCTTCGACCAGCGTCAATACCCCGTCCTGCCCAATTGCGACGACAGCCTGACCAAAGACTATTTTATCGACCAAGGCTGGCGGCAACGCCCCCTAGAGCGCGAACGGCTCTACGATCTGATTTTCGACCCGCACGAAACCCACAACCTAGCCGCAGACCCCAATTGCCAAGATCACTTAGAGGATCTGCGCCAGCGTCTCGACCAATGGATGCAAGACACCGACGACCCCCTAGCCCACGGGCAACCCGTAGTGCCGCCCGCTACTGCGGTAGTCAACGATCCCGATGCCCGCTCGGCCACGGAGCCGCACCACCCGGCCCGCGAATTTTTGGGCATCTATCCAGAGTAAGATGATCGGTGCGCACTGTGAGTTAGCGGCACATCAACTATCGCTTTGCCCAACTCTATACAGGAAAGGCCCCATGAAATCTACGCTGTTTTTCCTCCTCACCTGCGCCTTGACCCTAGGCGCGTGTGCCGACCGCGATCCCGTTTCCGCCAACCAGCCGACCGAAGGGGCCGCCAAGCGCAGAATCAGCAGCATAACTTGGACCACCACTCCCGTCGCCGGACGGGCCGAGTCGCGGCTCTACCCGCTCGGCGCGGACGAGGCCGTGCAGATCCGCTCGTTGCTCTCGATCACCGGCGCGGCGTCGCTGGGCGGGGCGTTGCGCAACAGCGTCGAGTTGGCCGTACGCGACTTCGGCGACATCTACGGTCGCTCCGTCGAACTCGGCGAGTCTATGGACAGCATGTGCTCGCCAGATGGCGGACGCGCGGGTGCCGAGCAGATCAGCTCCGACCCGCAGGTGCTAGGCGTCATCGGCACGTCGTGTTCAGCCGCGGCCGTGGCGGCCTCACCAGTGATCAGCGAGGCCGGACTGGTGATGATCTCGCCGTCCAACACGTCGCCGTTGCTCACATCCGACCTCGCCGGCAACGCCAACCCCAACTACCACCCCGGCTATTTCCGCACTTCCAATAACGATCTCTATCAGGCCAACGCAGTCGCCGACTTCGCCTATAATGAATTGGGTCTGCGGCGCATGGTGGCTGTTGACGACGGCGATCCATACACCACAGCCCTCGTCAGCGCATTTGGCAATGCGTTTGGCGCACTCGGCGGCGAGATCGCGGTCACAGCCCGCATCGACAAGGGCGACACGGACATGACGGACGTTCTCGCGGAATTCGCCGCGGCCGAACCGGACGGCATCTTCTTCCCGCTCTTTGAAGAGGAAGGCGCGCCCTTTGCCGAGCAGGCGCGGGCGTTCGATGGTCTGGAAAACGCGACGCTCATTACGGGCGCGGCGCTCTTCGTGTCCGAATTCCTCGGCACACCGCAGTCGGAGGGCATGTACTTCGCCGGACCAGAGTCGGATCACGGCGCAAACGTCAATGCAGCGACCGGCAAGAATGCGGATGAAATACTCGCCGCGTATGAAGCCGCGTACGGCGGGTCGCCGACTTCGCCATACTGGGCCCATGCGTACGACGCCACGACAGTGCTACTCAGTGCCATCAAATCCGTTGCCGTGGAGCAAGACGGCAAATTGTACATAAACCGCGCGGCGCTGCGCACGAAGCTTGGAGCAATGACCTACTTTCAGGGGATTATCGGCGCGATCTCCTGCGACGATTTCGGCGACTGCGGCACCGGGCGCATCAACATCTACCACCACACGGATACGAGCATCACGGACACCGCACAGTTGCCGGTAGTGTACCAGTTTGCGCCGTGATCCCGACGGAAAGCTGAGCCTCTTTTGACAGCAGCCCGCGCAAACGCAACCATCCGCTACGAACCAGACGAGCACTGTCCCCTATCCGTGGCTGTAGGGGTTGGAGTCCAGGGTATCATAATAGGGATAGCGCCGACGGTGTTGATCGTCGCTATCACCGCCTTGGCGGCTGGCCAAGACGAGCGCTACCTGTCGTGGGCTGTTTTCGCGGCACTGATAATCAGCGGGATAGGCACTGCGTTACAAGCAGCCAAGATCGGACGGCTGGGCGGCGGCCACGTGCTCATCATGGGAGCCACGCCCAACTTCATCGCCATCTCAGTCCTAGCCATTGAAGAGGGCGGGCCAGCCATGTTGGCCAGCCTCATCGTCCTTTCGTCGCTTTTTTACCTAGCATTGGCGGCATGGCTGCCATTGCTGCGCCGCATCATTACCCCCGTTGTCTCCGGCACGGTACTCATGCTGATTGCGGCGATGATCCTGCCCATCGCTTTCGACCGGTTGCAAGAAGTCCCCGAGGGGTCATCACTGGCAGCGGGTCCGTGCGTGGCCGCGGTAACGCTAATTGCAGCCACGATGTTGATGCTGCGCGGCCCCCGGACTTGGCGGCCGTGGTCCCTACTGCTCGGAATCGCCGCAGGATGCGTGGCCGCGGTGCCATTCGGACTGTACAACTTTGAGCGCTTGAGCACAGCTTCTTGGGTTGGAATCCCCGACAGTGGATTCCCGGGGCTGGACCTGACGCCGAGCGCGGGGTTTTGGGCGCTGCTGCCGATGTTCCTGATCGTCACCCTCGTACAAGTGATCAAAGGCATTGGCGACGGCGTGGTCATTCAACAGGTGTCGCGGCGGCGGCCACGGACGACAGACTTTCGCCTAATCCAAGGCTCAACCTACGCCAACGGAGTAGGCGTTCTGCTATCGGGCCTTACCGGGACGCCGCCCACGACCTCCTATTCCTCCTCTACCGTCTCGCTCATCAACCTCACCGGAGTCTCCGCGCGCAGTGCCGGCTATGCCGTGGGGGGGCTTCTCGTACTGCTGGCGTTCTTTCCCAAGATAACAAGCGTCCTAATCTCTATTCCTAGCCCGGTCATGGGGGGGTTCTTGTTAGTCGCTATTGGCATGCTTTTCGTCGAGGGGGTACAGACCCTTGCACGGGCCGGCCTCGACCCGCAAAAGGCCATCGTAGTAGGATTGGCGTTCTCCATCGGCCTTGGTATGCAGCATCAGAACATTCTCGCGGACCTGCTGCCTAGTCCTTGGGGCGCGTTACTCGGCAACGGCATGACCATCGGCACGGCGACGGCGCTTGTGCTCACCGCGTTTCTCGAACTAACCAGCCCGCGCCGCCGACGCCTAGAGGTGCGGTTGGATATCGCCGCCCTTCCCCGCATCGACGCCTTCCTCCAAGAGGTTGCCGCCAAGATAGGTTGGGACGCTGCTGCGACCGAGCGGTTGCGCTCCGCGGGCGAGGAGACCCTGTCGAGTTTGTTGCAGCCGGACGACGCATATCCAGCGGGCGAGGCCCCGCGCTTGATTGTTGTCGTGCGGCCCGAGGGCGGGACTGTAGAAATGGAATTCCTCGCGGTCTTCGACGAGGAGAACCTAGAAGACCGCCTAGCGTATCTAGACGAACAAACCGAAACCTTTGATGAACGCGAGCTATCGTTTCGCCTGTTGCGTCACTACGCTTCTTCGGTGCGACACCAGCAGTATCACGGACTGGACATCGTTACGGTGCAAGTGGCCCGGTAGTCCGCTCGATAAATTCGCGCAGGGCCGCGACGCATTCTGCTGGCTGTTCCAGTTGCAAAAAGTGCGTCGCTTCAGGCAGGAAATCGTAGTCCACGGTCAAGATGTGGCTAAGATCGAGCGTCGGCAGATAGGAGTACGGCAAGGTGGGATCAGCGCCGAGGACCTTTACTGGGCAACGAAGTGTTTCAAAATCCACCAAAACAGCAAAAGTACGAGCATAATCTACGAGCTGCGCTTCGTATTCACGCGGACACCGCAACTCATACCCCTCCCCGCTAGCACATTTGCGCAGCGTTGTCTTTGCCACCAGATCGCAAACCCCGGGCACGGCACGCTGGAAAATTGGTAGATAGGGAAGAAAATCTGCAAACTCTTCCCTCGTCTGGAACCGAGTTGTGCGGCGGCGCGTCATGGCAGCCGTGCGCGTAACGGCCGCATCGAATTCTTCGTAATTGTCGTCGGGCTTGCACAGGGGTGGATCAAACAGAACGTACGCTGCGAATTCACGGCCTTTGCTCGGTGATAAAAGCGTTATCAGCGCCGAAACCGAATGAAATACGCCTATTTTCGGTTTCTTCCCGTAGTGATGGTCAATTGCTGCAAGAATACAGTCGTGGTCCTGAATTAATGTTGGCATATTGTGCTTTTGCAGGGTACCAACACTATTCCAACCGTGATTTCTGAGGTCGTAGATGATCAGATCGAAATCGTCGGTCAGCAGCGACCAGAAGGGATAATAGAGATCAATCGCCAAACCACTGCCGTGGCTCAGCACGAGCCGCGGCCCCGCCGGATTTCCATGGCGGCGCAGCGTGATGACAGTGCCATCGTCCATGCGAACATCGTTAGTGGAAAGCGGCTCGGGGATTTCCCAGACGGGTTCTGAAGTCGTGGTCAATTGGAATCCGGGGCTAATTCGTGAGCGATAGCGGCTGCGAAATGCTCGTTACCAAGCTCTTCCAGCCGCCATCTAATGGTCGGCATTTGCGGGAACTGAAATATGCTAGTCGCCTTACCTTGGCGCATGGCCGATGGGATCTCGAATTGGGACATATCCAAAGAAAGCCCCAAGCCAAGCGCCTTGATCAATGCTTCTTTAATGGTCCAAAAATTGAAGAACAAGCGCAACTTGTGACAGCCACGCGCCAATGCCAGCTCAGCTTGTTCGTCTGGCCCCAGCACGCTACTGATTAGTCCATCGAGATCGCACGGCGCGCGGCGTTCCTCCACATCCACGCCTAGCCGTCCAGCCGCGGCAAATGCGATGAGTCCATGCGCACCGCTGTGACTGACGTTGAAGCTGACGGGAGCCGGTTTCCCCTGCACCACCGCATACGGCTTGCCGTGATCGGATGCACTAAAGGCAAGCTGTTCATTGCGGCAACCGAGCCGGTCACAGAGCACGGCGCGGAGTGCTGCACGGCATAAAGCGAATCGGCGGCGCGGACCGTCGTACTGGTAGCGTTGCCAACGCGCCCGTTCTTCCTCGTCCAGCCACGCTAAGGCCTCCGCCTCGCGGGCTGCATGAGCCGTCAGATCGACGTGCAGGACCGTAGCATGGCCAACCTCTCTAAACGGATGCCACCAGCACTCGGCAATGAAACTAGGTATATGTCGGGACGCTTCCATTGGCATGGAAACGGCGGCTTCCCAATCGGCCGTGTCGGCCCGACTGAAAAGCCGCCGATTTCACAGGATCAGCGGACGCCCCTTAGGGCGTTCAGCCAGCGCTAGAATCGAGGTGCTCGATCAAGCCCTGGACGCTGTTAATATTCGCACAGTCTTCGGGAGAAAACGCAACGTTGAACTCCTGAGAGACCACTCTCGCGAACGCAACGAGATCCATAGAGGATACACCGGCCTCAAGGAGGCTGGCATTCAGATCGTCGGGCAGCTCTATTGGCTGACCATCTACTTCGAGGTTTTCGGCGATGAGTTCTCTGAGACGTTCTGCGGTTGAGGCCATATTCGCAATCCTTTCGCAATGGTTGATGGCTTAAAACGTCAGACACAAGGGACGTAGCATAATAAAAGGGGCGCGTGGGGTCAATCCACTGTATTCAAGAAGCGGACCGCGCTTCGATCCAGTGGCGGCGACGCTGGAACGGATAGCTCGGCAGCGAGATCCGACACCGCGTCTCCCCAGCGAACAACCCCGCAAAAGAAACCGCCAGCCCCGCCTCGTACGCGCCGGCAACCGCCGCCACGAAGCCATCGTCTCCCTGCGAGGTCCCTAGGCTCGACAACACGACCGGCATTCCAGCACCGTCGGTCGAAGCTATCTTCGGACCCAACACCGCGTCTGGGCCAATCTCCACGACGACCTGCACACCTAGCTCGGCCAGTGTCTCCACGCAGCGGTCGAGCGCTACCGACTCACGCGCCTGCCGCTGCCAGTACGCCCCGTCGAGCGCGTCCTCCGATTCCACCACCTGCCCCGTCACGCTGCTCACGAAGGTGAGCGCCGGCGACGCAACCTCAATGCCTTCCAAACCCTCCTCCGCACCCCGCGCCACCGCAAGCCGCAACCCTTCCTCCAAACCAAACACCCCCGCGGCCTGCGCTGCCGCCAGTTCCCCGAGGCCCTGCCCGACTACCGCGCTCGGCCGAATCCCCACGCTTGACCACAGCGCCGTAAGCGCGCACTCCAGCGCGTATATGGCTGGCTGCATCCACGCCGGGTCGTCCAAAGCTCCCGCGGAATCGGCCCGGCCAAACATCGCGTCCAACAGCGACGCGCCCCGTTCTTCCCGCAGTATCGCGTCGCAGCGGTCGAGAACCGCCCGCACCACCGGCTCGCATTCGTACAGCGCCTGCCCCATGCCGATCCATTGGCTGCCCTCTCCGGTGTACGCAAACGCCACCTTGGTCGCCGCCACCGGCTGCGGCCGCTCATCCCCCTCCACCAGCGTCTTCAGCCCGTCCCGCAGCGACGCGACATCGCCGAACACCACGCCGGCCCGGTAGTCGAAATGACTCCGCCCCACGCCGGCCGTCCACGCCATGTCGGCAAGCATGGTTTCGGCGGTCCCCGCGTCAGCGTGCTCGTCGAGCCAGCTAGAATACTGCCGCGCAAGGTCCCGAAGGGCACCGTCCTCCTTCCCCGACAGCGGCAGGAACCGCATCCCGCGTCCCGTGAATCCTTCCTCCGCCAGCGGCAGATCCGCCAGCGACTCCGGCATGGACGCGGTCACGGGTTGCGCCGAGCCCGCCGGCAGGGGGGCCCCGTCGGCTGCTTCATACCCTTCCACCACCACGTGGGCGTTCGTTCCCGATACCCCGAAGGCGCTGACCGCGGCCCTCGGCGGCCGGTCGGGACGAAGAGGCCAGTCCGTGTCCTCGGCAGTCACCCGCACAGGGAGCCGCTCCCAGTCGAGGTGTGGGTTCGGATCCCGGAAGTGCAGTTGCCGCGGAATCAGCCCCCGCTTCATCGCCAGCACCGTCTTGATCAGGCCGGCAACTCCGGCGGCCGTCTCCAAATGCCCGATGTTGGTTTTCACAGAGCCGATCAGCAGGGGACGGTCCTCTTCGCGTCCCCGGCCGTACACCGCCGCGGCGGCCTGCACCTCGATCGGGTCCCCCAGCGCGGACCCGGCCCCGTGTGCTTCCAAGTAATCCACTTCAGAGGGCGGAACTCCCGCCCGCGACAGCGCCTGCTCGATCACCCGCTCCTGCGCCGGACCGTTCGGTACGGTCGGGCCTGCGGTCGCCCCGTTCTGGTTGACGGCCGATCCTCGGATCAACCCCCAGATGCGGTCGCCGTCCGCCTCGGCATCCCCCAGCCGTCTGAGGACGACCATCCCGCAGCCTTCGGCCCGCACGAAGCCATCCGCAGAGGCATCGAAGGTCTTGCACCGACCCTCGGGCGACAGCATCCCCAGTTCCGCCATCTCCCTGGTCAGCCCGGGGGACAGGACCGCGTTCACCCCTCCAACCAAGGCGAGATCCACTTCGCCCTGCCGCAAAGCCGTCACCGCCTGATGTACAGCGACCAGTGAGGAAGCACAGTTCAGCTCCACCGGCATCGTCGGCCCCTCCAGACCCAGCACGAAGGAAACTCGCCCAACCGTCATGCTCCCCGCGGTACCCAAGTAGCTGACGTCACACTTTTCGGCCGTCATCAGGTCCCGGTACTCGCTGGCGGCGACACCGGCATACACCCCGGTGCGGCTACCCCTCAATCCGTCCGCCTCGATCCCCGCATCCTCCAGAGCCTGCCAGCTCGTTTCCAGGAGGAGCCGCTGTTGCGGGTCCATGCCTCGCGCCTCGATCGGAGCAATCCGAAAGAACCTCCCGTCGAATTGATCGATCCCTTCCACAAACCCGCCCCGGCGGTACGAAGCGTACTCGCCGGAAAGCTCTGCGGCGCTCCCAGAACTGGAATTCCAGCGTCCGTCAGTCACCGCGTCCGCGCCGGCTTCGAGCTGATGCCAGAATGTGGCGAGATCCGGCGCGCCGGGGAAGCGGCACGCCATGCCGACGATGGCGATACCGTCGTCCTCGCGCTGCACCGCAGGCGACTGCTCCGGTTGCACCTCGACGGCCAGCGCACTGCTGACATCACCGAGCTCACCGGCCAGGTGACGGGCGAGTGCGGCAATGTCAGGGTAGTCGAACACCACAGTGTTTGATGCCGCGTACTCCCCGGAGAACGCCCGATTCAGCCGATTCCGCAGCTCCACCGCCATCAGCGAGTCAATCCCCAGATCGAAAAAGCCCACCGCGGGCGCGGGTGCCGCTGGCAGCCTCAACACCGCCTGCACTTCCTGCTGCAGGAAGGAAACGAGCAGCTCTTCGCGCGCCTCCGCCGGCGCGGCCCCCAGTTGCGAAAGCAAATCTTCCGCTGTGCCTAAAGAGTCCTCGGAGGCATCCTCGGCCGCTGGCAGCAGATCTTCGAACAGAGACGGGCGGCCCTCAATGGCCTCTCCGAATACGGACCAGTCCGCCGCCAGCACGACCGCGGTCGTGGGATCCTCGCGCAGCAGCCGGTCGAACGCGCTGAGGCCCTGTTCCGGGCTGAACCAGCCGGTTCCGGCGGCCTCCCGCCGCCGGGCAATCCGCTCCCGCTGCTCCTCGGCCTCACCGAGCCCAGACCATGCTCCCCAAGCGATGGCCTGCCCGGGAAGCCCCAGCGCACGCCGATGGGCGGCGAGTTGATCGAGGAAGGCATTGGCCGCCGCGTGGTTCGCCTGGCCCGGATTACCCAGAATCCCGGCCACGCTCGAGAATAGGACGAAGAGGTCCAAGTCGCAGTCAGCAGTCCCCCGGTGCAGATGCCAAGCGCCGAGGACCTTCGGCCACAGAACCTGCTCAAACCGCTCCCAGTCCTGATTGGCCAGTGAAGCATCCGCCAGCACACCCACGCTGTGGATTACGCCTCCAAGCGGCGGCAACTCCCCTTTGATCCGCTCGAGCATTCCGTCCACCGCGTTGGCATCCGTCACATCGGCCAACTCCACCTGCACCGTGACTCCGCGTTCCTGGAGCGCGCCGATCACTTCCTCCGCCTCCGCGTCCGGAGCCCGCCGACCATTCAATACGATCGCCCCCGCTCCCCGCTCCGCCAGCCAACCGGCCAAGGCGCACCCGATCCCGCCCAAGCCGCCGGTCACCAGATAGGTTCGGTCCTGCCGCAGCCGCCCCTCCACGAGCGATGGTGCGGTAAGCACGATCTTGCCAATGTGCCGGGCGTCGCGCATGAACTCCATCGCGGCTCCCGCCTCGGCCAGTGGCCACCTGCTGTGGATCAAGGGCTTCAACTCTCCAGCCCCCAGTTGTTCCATCACGTTCCGGAGCGCCGCTCCCGGTCGCGCCGGGTCCTGCTCCTTCAAGACATCCAACTCCAGGATGGAGTAGCCCACGTCCGGCCGCGCAGCCGCCATTTCCTCCTCGCTCAGGATGTCGCGCCTGGCTAGTTCCACGAATCGACCGCCGTGTCTGAGGCAGGACAGACTCGCCTCAATGAAGCCCTCTCCTGTAAGGCTGTTCACCACCACATCCACACCCGCACCGTCCGTGGCTTCCAAGATCTCCTTGCCGAAGTTCGTCGTGCGGCTGTCGAAAATGTGTTTCACGCCGAGCGATCGGAGATACGCCTGTTTTGGCTCGCTCGCGGTGGCAAAAACTTCAGCGCCAGCGGCCTGCGCCAACTGGACGGCCGCGAGCCCGACGCCGCCCGCGGCCGCGTGAATGAGCACCCGTTCGCCGGCCTTCAGCCCTGCAAGATCGAAGGACAGCGCGGAGGTCACGAACACGGTGGGCATGGTGGCGAGGGCAGCGACCGGAATCCCCGCAGGCGCGGGTGCCACCAGTTCCTCCCTCGTCACCACTTCCGGTCCGAATGTGCCGAATGCTAGGCCGACCACGCGGTCGCCCACGGAGACGGTGGAGGTCTCGGAACCGACCTCGACGATCCGGCCGCACATCTCCTCGCCCATCAGGCCTTCACCGACTAGGCCCATGCCCCGAAACACGTCGAGGAAGTTCAGCCCGCGAGCTTCGACCGCGACGCGAACTTCCTTCGGTTCCAAGGAACGCGCTGGCAACGGCTTGACTTGAAGCTCTCCTAGGGAGCCGCCGGCGTCTGGTGCCAACAGCCAGTCCGACCCCTCCGGCAAGGCAAGGTGCGCCGAGGCCCGAACTAGGCGGGCCACCCGGCGGTACCCGGCCCGGTACGCGATTTGCGTCTCCGGGTCGGGAAACAGCAGTTCCTCCGAGAAGTCGGCTGGCAGTTCCGTCTCCTCGGGGTCGAGATCGATCATCTTCGGATTCATCTGCGCCGCTTCCCTAACCACCACCCTGCCGAAACCCCACAACGTCGCTCCGGCGAGCTGCCCTACGCGCTCCCGCTCCAGAACCTGCGCGCCCCGCGTGACGAACCACACTCCCTTCGCGGGGGTCAGATCGGCATCGATCACGCCCTGCGTCAGCGCCAGCGCGCTCGCCGCCGCTCGTCTCGCATCCTCTCCCATTTCCTCCGCAGTCGCCCGTGACCCGTGACCGTCCAGCGCCGCAAGATGCACGATACCACCGAACGGCACATCACCGGGCAACTCCTCCAGAAGGGACTGCCACGACTCGCGCCGATCCATCTCCACGGCTCTTCTGACGACTCCGGTCGCGTCGTGCGCGGATCCCCCGTTCCTCGGAGATTCCCCACCCGCTAGCACGACCGTCTGATTCCGCGCCGCGAGTTGGTCCGCCAGCGCCGCAGCCACGCCGCCCCGGTCCGCTGCGAGAACCCATGCGGCCGGCGGCAGGACCACCTCCACCGGGCCCTGCGCCACGATCACGCCCCGGTCGGGCAACCCGGCCGACTCGGACTCATCGACTCCGAGGATTTGGACATCGCCGAAACCCACGTCGCCGAGCGCTTGCCGCCACACGTCGGGCCCTGCCAAGGCGTGGTCCGAGCGGTACCGGTCAGCAAATCGCCACCAGCCGTCGAGTTGTCCGAAAATCAGATCCATCCAACCTCTGCCACGCTGGTTCTCCAGCGCCACGAGCTGTCCCGCCGGTGCCAGCAGCTCCCGGCAGTGCATCAGCGTCTCGTCGAGATACTGCGTCGCATGCAGCACGTTGGCGGCAATCACCAGATCATAACCGTGGGAGTCAAAGCCCTGAGCCTCCGGATCCTTCTCGATATCCAAGACGCGGTATTCGATCGGCACATCCGCTTGGCTGAAACGCCCCTCCGCGTCCGCGAAGAAGCCCGCGGAGATGTCGGTGTACGTGTAGTCGAACCGGCCGGCCGGAAGCCCGGGCAGGATGCACTCGGTCGCCGACCCAATACCCGCGCCAACCTCCAGCACCCTGAGCTGCCGTCCGTCGGGCAACCCGGCCGCGATATTCTGCACCACCTCTCCCAACATCTGGTTCGCGGCTTTCCACACCGGTGCCCTCCGGTAGAGGTCGGCAGCCTGCGGTTCCGCGTCGCCGAACAGCAGCGACAGTGGATCCTCACGGCCGCGCAGCACCTCCGCCAGCGCCCCGGCGCATCGCCGGAAGAGCCCGATCTCGTTCGTACCGTGCGAGTAACGTCCGCTCATGCCGGTGGCATACTCCTCGGGATCTTGCGGCATTGATTCCGGCAACGGATCTCCCGCCCCGACCGCCACCACGAAGCCCTCGCCCGCCACCTCCAGTACGCCCGACCTGACCAGTATTTCGAGGATCCGGCGGAACAACTGCGAGTGGTCCGGTAAAACCTCCAGGTCCTGCCGCAAGCCCTCAGAGTCCACGGCGTCGCCCGTCCGGCGCTGCCAACCCAGCTTTTCCAGGGTCGAGAGCGCATAGGACCACGCCAGTCTCTCCAGGTCGGCTTGCAGGGCGGCCTCTTCTTCGACTCCGACTCCTTCAGCGGTTAGGTAGCGGGAGAAAGGTTCCGAGCGGGGAACCATATCTGACGGACTTGTGAGGAAATCGGCGGACGGCATTCCCGGCGCAAGGACGCCGTCCCGCCACACCACCTCGTAGAGCAGTTCGTCCAACCCTTCCACCGCCGAGAGCATCGCTTCCCGGGTCGCCCGCTTCACCGTGTAACCGTCCAACCCGCCCAGCAGGGTCCCGCTCGGGTCGTAGATCCGGAGGTCCCCGGTCAGCACCTCCGGCGGTTCAGATCCCGCATCCGGGGCCGCGGTCTGCCGGTCCCCCGCCATGCGCGCGTGGCAGACGACCCGCTCCGGCAGCGCCCCCTTTAGCCACAGCCGTTCCCACCCGAACGGCAGGTAGGTGATCCCCTCCCAACTCTCCGCCGAATCGCGCGCCGCGGCCATGACCTGGAAACACCCGTCGAGCAGGAGCGGATGGATGTCGACCCCGCCGGAGTCGACGCCTGCCGGAAGAGCCAGCTCGCCAAGCGCCTTACCCGTCCCGGACCAGACCGCTTCCAGCGTGCGGAACGACGGGCCGAGATCGATTCCGACCTCGGCCTTGGCCCGGTAAAGGCCGGCCACGTCCCGCGGCGACAGCCCGGCCTTGAGGCCTTCCAGGTCATCCCGCGGTTCGGCCTGGAGGCCGCCGGCTTCCGGCGACACCCGCGCCTCCGCGTGCAGCGTCCATTCGGCTCCGGCATCTCCCCTGCTGAGTATCCGGATACGGCGTGACGGCCCCTCGCCGGAACCGTCGAGCAGCACCTGCATCTTCCGGCTTGGTTCGGCGGTCCCGTCTCCGGAATCCCCGTCCGGGAAAATCAGCGGGTTGTGGAGCTGCATATCCTCCACCGCGTACCGTCCGGTCTCCTCCGCGAACGACACCGATGCGACCATGGCGCCGTAAAGCGCACCCGGCGCAACCAGCCGGCCGAACACCCGGTGATCGTTCAGCCAGACCGGGTCCGAGGGAAAGAGTTCCGTATCGAAGGTAGTCTCCCCGCTGGCGGATTCGTGCCGGCCGCCGAGCAATGGATGGCCGGCCCCCAGGATCCGGCGCCTTCGCGCCTTGACCCAGTGGCTCTGGCGCTGGAACGGATAGCCCGGCAGCGAGATCCGGCGCCGCTCCTCGCCGGCGAAGAGTCCCGGGAAATGGATCGGGAGGCCGGCCTCGTACGCTTCCGCCGCCGCCGCCACGAACGTGTCCCTGCCCTCACCCGTCGGCGTATCGCGGGACGGACGCCTGAGGCTCGAAAGCACCCGGACGCCGGCCGCCGACTCCGGCCAGGTCATGGCAACCATCGGACCCAGCACCGCGTGGGGTCCGATCTCCACCACGGCGTCCACGTTCAGTCCGGCCAGCGTCTCCACCGCGCCGCGGAACGCCACCCGCTCTCGCGCCTGACGGCGCCAGTAGGCCCCGTCCAGCGCCGTGCCCGGCTCCACCGGCCGGCCGGTCACGGTGCTGACGAACTCAACCGACGGCGGCGCGAGGGCGACACCCGAAAGCGCCGCCTCCACGCCGTCCAGCGCCGGTTCCACCAGAGCGCTGTGGTAGGCCGGACTCTTCCTCAACCGCGCCACTCCCACGCCCTCGCTCTCGAAGCGCGCCAGGACCGCCTCAACGTCCACCGCGGAGCCGCTCACCACCTGGCTCGCGCCGTTGTCCGCGGCCATGCTCACGCCGGGCCCGGCGGAGGCCGCGTTCAGTTCCTCCACCACGGCCGCAACGCGCGACTCCGGCGCGAAGATCGCCGCCATCGCCCCCTGTCCGGGCAACGCTCCCATCAACGCGCCGCGGGCCGCGGCAAACCGCAGGCCGTCCTCGAGGCCGAAGACCCCGGCGGCCTGGGCGGCCGCGATCTCCCCGAGGCTGTGCCCCACCACCACGTCCGGCCGGATCCCCAGGCTCGCCCAAAGCGCGGTCAACGCACACTCCAGCGCGTAGATCGCCGGCTGTGTCCATGCCGCGTCGTCGAGGTCTCCCGAGCGGCCGAACACAACGTCCAGCAACGACGCGCCCCGTTCCTCCCGGAGCACCGCATCGCAACGGTCCAGGACCGCCCGGGCCACCGGCTCGCAGTCGTACAGGTCCTGCCCCATCCCCACCCACTGGCTGGCCTGTCCCGTGTACGCGAACGCCACCCTGGCGGGCGCCTCCGAGGCCGTTGCCGGTTCGCCGTCCCCGTCCGCCAGCGCCCGCAGGCCCTCGCGCAGGTTCCCGCCGTCCCGGAACACCAGACCCTTCCGATGGCTGAAGTGACTCCGTCCCACCGCCGCCGTCCAGGCCATGTCCGAAAGCAGCAGGTCCCCGGCGCCGCCGCCGGAAGAGAGATCCCCGGCGTGCTCGTCGAGCCATCCCAGGTACCGCCCGGCCAGCTCCCGCAGCGTCTCGGACGACTTGCCCGAGAGCGGCAGAAGACGCGTTTCGCGGGTGGAAAGCGCTTCCGCCGCGGGCGCCGCGGTTCCCTCCGGGAGCGAAACGGCGATGGACAATGATGAGCCTGAAGCCCACTCTTTCCTGTCGGAGCCCGCCGGGACGTCCCCCGTAGAGTCGTAACCCTCGACCACCAGATGGGCGTTGGTCCCGGACCAGCCGAACCCGCTCACACCCGCCAACGGAGCGCGGCCGGAATGACGCGGCCAATCCATCGGATCGGAGGTAACCCGCAGCGGCAATCGGTCCCAGTCGATCTGAGGGTTGGGATTCCGGAAATGAAGATGCTTCGGGATCGTGCGCCGGTTCATCGAGAGCACCACCTTCATCAGCCCGGCGACCCCTGCCGCGGGCTCCAGGTGGCCGATGTTGGTCTTCACCGAACCGATCAGCAGCGGCCGCTCCGCTTCGCGCCCCCTGCCGTAGACCGCCCCGGCCGCCTGCGCCTCGATCGGGTCCCCGACCTCGGTGCCGGTGCCGTGCGCCTCCAGGTAGTCCACTTCCGCGGGCAGGACCCCTGCCTGTGACAAGGCCTCTTCGATGCACCGCTCCTGCGCTGCGCCGTTCGGCACCGTCAGTCCCGGGCTCGCGCCGTCCTGGTTGACCGCCGCGCCCCGGATCACGGCCCAGATGCGGTCGCCGTCCGCCTCCGCGTCGCGCAGCCGCTTCAACACCACGATCCCGCAGCCCTCGCCCCGCACGTACCCGTTCGCGGCGGCGTCGAACGTCTTGCATTGTCCGTCCGGCGCCAGCATTCCGGCATTGCCGCGCAGTTCCGAGAGCCGTCCCGACAGGATCGTGTGCACGCCTCCGGCGAGGGCAAGAGCGGCCTCGCCCCGCTGCAGGCCCGACACCGCCTGGTGTATCGCCACCAGCGACGACGAGCAGGCGGTGTCCAGCGCCATGGCAGGTCCCTCCAGGCCCAGCACGAAGGCAACCCGTCCGATGGCCGTGTTGAAGGAAGTGCCGCTGACGGCGTAGAGGCTGGCGGCGGGTCCGGGGACCTCTTCCCCGCCCAGGATCAGCGCGCGGTAATCGTTGTTGCTGATGCCGGCGTATACTCCGGTGCGGCTGCCCTTGAGCCGGTCCGGATCCATTCCCGCGTCCTCCAGAGCCCGCCAGCTCGTTTCCAGCATCAACCTCTGTTGCGGGTCCAGCAGTTGCGCCTCCACGGGCGAAATCCGGAAGAACGGGGCGTCGAACAGGTCGATCTCGTCGAGGTAGGCAGCGAAAAGGCACGCTTCGTTCTGGACGTCGGCCTCAGGGAAGAGCTCGCCGATGCGACCGCCGCCGGAACCGGGAATTACTTGAGTGACGGAGTTCTCCCCAGCCTCCAGCAGACGCCAGAAGGAGGATAGGTCCGGCGCACCCGGGAACCGGCACGCCATGCCCACGATGGCGATGGGCTCTGCGGACGGCGAAACCTCCCGGTCGCCGCGTTTCGCTTCGGTACCTTGCTTCCCAGGGGGAACGGAAGACTCATCGCTCATGTTCTTCTCCAGTCCGTGGTCCGGGCGACCCCTGCGGAGGGTCATTCCCGCGCCGGCGGCGGGGCTTCCACCCGCACCGTCAGGATGTCCGTGTCATGGTATTGCTGATGACGCACCCACGCGGCAAGGTGCCGCAACAGTCGAAGCGACATTTCCGACTCGTTTGGCGTATCGCCGGCGTGCTCGGCCAGCAGCGCTATCCGATCCTGCAGGTTCTCCTCTCCGGGTGCGACGACGAACTCCAGAACCGCCCCGCCGCCCTGCCGGTGCGCTTCGAGGAGAAGCCTTTGCCGCAAGGCCTGCCGGTCGCCCTTGTCCTGCCGGATGAGGGTCAACAGCGTCTCCTCCGCCGCGGCCTGGAGCCGATCCGCCATCGCCGTATCCCAACCGTAGCGGGAAGTGAACTCGCCGAGAAACTTCCTCGTTTTCGGGAGTACCGATACGCTGACTTCACCTTCGAAACGGCTGCGGCGCGGTTCGGTCAATTCCACGAACGCGGTCATGAGGATCGCCGTAAGACCGCCCGCCGTTATTCCGTTTTGAAACAACCCGCCGGCGAACTCGGCGAAATACTCCGGGAATATCATGCCGCCCTCGAACCCGACGCCGATCCAGAAGGCCACGCCCACCACCAGTCCCCGTCGGTAGTCGAGACCCTCCTGGAGCACCATCTTCATGCCGATGACGAAGAGCATCGCGACGATGACGGTCATGTACGCGGCGATGACGGGATTCGGGATCGCCAGCAGCAGAGCGAGTGCCTTGGGAAGGAAAGCCACCGTCATGAGGACGACCCCGGCGGCCACCCCGAGGGCGCGGGCGGCAACGCCGGTGAGCTCGGCCAGGGATACCCCCGTGGTGTAGGCCGTGTTGGGAACCGTCCCGGCGAGACCGGAGAGCAGGTTGCCGAGGCCGTCCACCGCGGCCGCGCCCTGAACCGCCCGGAAGTCCACGGCCCGCGGGCGCCGCCAGGACGTGCGCTGGGCCGCGACGGAGCTGCTGATGGTGCGGATGGACCCGATCAGCGCCACCAGCAGGAAGGCCGGAAGAAGCGGCCAGAACGCCGGCCCGAAGTCGAAAGCGAAGCCGGTCCACTGGCCGGCAGGGAATCCGACCCACGAGGCTCCGGCGACCCGTTCGAGGTCATAGATCCCGAAAAAAGCGGCAGCCGCCGAACCCGCCACGACGCCGACGACCGGCGCCCACAGGCGCAACGCCCCTGTCCCCTTCAGCGATACGCCGACCACGACCAGGACGGTCACGAGAGCGCTCAGCGGAGCGGCAGCCGCCGGGCTTCCGTCCGGCACATCTCCCATGATGTCGAAGATGGCCGGCATCACCGTTACCGGTATCAGCAGGATCACCGTTCCCGAGACGGTCGGCGTCAGCACCCGCCGAAACAGCGAGAGGCGCTCGGACAGGACGATCTGGAATAGCGCCGCCGCCGCCACCAGCGTGGCGAGCAGCGGCGGACCGCCATCGGCCACCGCGGTGATGCAGACCGCGATGAACGCCCCGGAGCTGCCCATCATGAGCACGTGGCCCATGCCGATGCGGCCGAGCCGAACCGTTTGCAGCACGGTGGCCGCCCCGCAGATGAAGGTGGCGGCGAACACCGCCCATGCCAGGTAGGCTTCGGTGGCGCCGCCGGCGCGCATCACCACCGTGGGGATCAACACGGTCACCGTAACGCTGATGACCGCGAGCTGCAGACCCAGTCCCAGGGAGACCGCTGTCGGAGGATGTTCGTCGGGCTGGTAGCGGATGCCGGTGGTGGCCAAGTGCGTCCCCTCTTGCTTGTAGGGCAGGATATCCCGGCGAGCCATCCGATTCAATGTCGACACCGCCTGTCACAACGGGGAGTTGTCCGGTAAAGTGAACCAACGTGCACCTAAAGTGAACACTGTCAATGGAGACGAGAGGTTATGGCGAAGGAACACACCCTGGAAGGCATACCGGAAGCCATGCGAGCGCCCATCGGACGCTACGCCGATACCCTTAAGGAGCTTGCCGGCGACAACGCCCGGTCCCTGACGCTGTTCGGCGCCATCGCCGCCGGCGTTTTCAACCCCCGCTCCCACACGGCGCGGAGCGTCTTCGTGGTGGGAGCCGTAGACCTCGACATGCTGCGGCAGTTGGCGCGCCAGGGCCCGCGCCTTGGAAAGGCGCGAATCGCCGCACCTCTGATCATGACGCCGGAGTACATCGAGGCATCCCGGGACACCTTTCCGCTGGAGCTGCTGGAGATCGCCCAGCGCCATATCTGCGTGTTCGGCGAGGACTGCTTCCAGGAGTTGTCGCTTCAGGCCGTGGACGTGAGACACCAGTGCGAGCGCGAGCTCAAGACCATCCAGCTCGGCATGAGGCAGGCGCTGCTGGCCGCGGCGGGGCGGGACAAGGCCCTGACCACCGTGGAGGTGGACGTGGGAGAGCGCCTGCTGCGATCGTTGCGCGGGCTGCTGTGGCTCCACGGCGACGTCGAGCCCAAGGCGGCCATGGACGCGGTGGCGGCGGTCGAGGAGGGCATCCACCGGTCACTGCCCGGGGTGCGCAGCACCGTCGACGAGCGGAGCAACCACGGCTGGGAGGAGTTCAAGACCCTCTACGCGGACGTGGACGCCCTGAGGACCCTCATCGATGAATGGTAGGGCGACGCGTTTCCTTCCCGGCCTGTTGCTGCTGTGCCTCGCGACCTGGCTGGCTCCGCCGGCGGGCGCCGCCGTGACGGTCCGGGACCCGGGGACGTACGTGGTGGACACCGCCGGCCTCATCGATGCCGCCACCGAACGCCGGATGGAGGGCTGGCTGCGCGAACTGGAACAGAAGACCACCGCCCAGGTCAAGGTCCTGACCGTGCCCACCACCGGCGGGGAGGACTTCTTCGGCTTCGTCCAGCGCCACGCGGAGGCCTGGAAGCTCGGCCGCAAAGGCAAGGACAACGGCGCGCTCATCGCCCTGACGGTCAAGGAGCGGCGGGTGCGGATTCACACCGGGTACGGCCTGGAGGGGGTGCTGCCCGACTCCTGGGCGGGTACGGCCTCGCGCCGGGTGGCAGCGGACTTCTTCAGGGCGGGCAAGTACGCCCAGGGGTTGATGGCTCTCACCGTCGCCACAGCCAACCGGGTGGCGGACGCGGCGCGGGTGAAGCTCACCGGCGCTCCCGACTACCGGATCCGCGACGGACGCCGGCGCGTGGCCCGCAACACCGGCATCGGCGCCTCGCTGATGCCGATCCTGGTGCTGCTGTTCGTCCTGAGCTCTCTACGGCGGCGGCGTCACCGCACGGCCTGGGGCGGCCGGGGTGCTGCGTCGGGCCTTCTGATGGGAGCCCTCCTCGGCAGCCTTCTCGGCGGCGGGCGCTCCTGGGGCGCCCCCATGGGCGGCGGCCTGGGAGGTGGGTTCGGAGGCGGCTTCGGAGGTTCCTTCGGCGGTGGCGGAGGTTTTGGCGGAGGCGGGGGCGGCGCCGGGTGGTGACGTCAGGGCGAGGGCGGGTTTGAAACCCGCCCCTGCATGACCGATAATCAAATCTGACTGAAACGTGTAAGGGGGAGAGGGCGTGAGCGCATCAAGGATTATTTTGATCATGCTGGCGGCGGTGGTCGGGATGGTCTTGCTGGCGGGAGGCTGCGTCCTGAACGGGTACAACCGCGCCATTACGCTGGACGAAGGGGTCAAGAACCAGTGGGCGCAGGTGGAGAACCAGCTCCAGCGCCGCTTCGAGCTGATCCCCAACCTGATAGAAACCGTCAAGGGCGTGGCCAAGCAAGAGGAAAAGATCTACCTGGGAGTGGCCAACGCGCGCAAAGCCTATTTCCAGGCCGGCACGGTCAATCAGAAGGCACAGGCGGCCGCCGGCTTCGAGCGAGCATTGTCCCGGCTGCTGGTCCTGCGCGAGCAATACCCTCAGCTCAAGTCCAACCAGTCCTTCCTGAAGCTCCAGGACCAGCTCGAAGGCACCGAGAACCGCCTGGCGGTGGAGCGCAAGCGGTTCAACGACAGCGTCACCGCGGTCAACACCTTCGTGCGAAGGCTGCCGGGGCGCTTCTACGCGGACCTTGCGGGGGTGGAGAAGGCGGAGTACTTCCAGGTCGAGGAAGCGGCCAGGGAAACCCCCAGGGTGAGCTTTTGATCTTGCCGGCCAAGGTGCCTTCAGGGGTAGTGCGTCAGTTACCGGCCCACTGCTATTCCGGCCGTAAATTTGATTTAATTGACTTTATTTGTTAGACTTTCTTGTGAAAGGAGGTTTCACTTGGAAGTCTGGCTCGTCATAGCTTTGTCCATCGCCGTCAGCCTCACCATCGCCGCACTGCTGCAGTACTGATTCCGTGTCCGCTACAGCGGTTCTACTCTGGCCGCGCAGAACTTGTACTCGGGAATCTTGCCGTAGGGATCCAGCGCCGGGTTGGTCAGCAGGTTGACCGCCGCCTCGGCGAAACAGAAGGGAATGAAGACGCATCCGTCGGGGACCGCGCTGTCGGCCCGCGACCTGATCTCGATGACGCCTCGCCGGGTGGATACGCGGACGAACTCCCCCGGCGACACGCCCAGGCGGCGCAGCTCCCCTGGAGACAGGTTGGCCACCGCCTCGGGCTCGAGATCATCCAGCACGCTGGCGCGCCGGGTGATGGCGCCCGTGTGCCAGTGCTCCAGCTGCCGGCCGGTGCTGAGGATCATCGGGAACGCCTCGTCGGGCTGCTCGTCGGGGGGGATGATGTCTACGGGGACGAGCCTGCCGCGTCCGCTGGCGGTGGGGAAGCCCTCGCCGAACACCACCTCCGCCCCCGGCTGATCCGGTGCCGCGCACGGATAGGTTACGGAGCTTTCCCGCTTCACCCGCTCCCAGGTGATGTGGTCCAGGGACGGCATGACGCGCTTCATCTCCGCGAAGACGTCGGCCGGCCCGGTGTAGTCCCAGTCGAGGCCCATGCGCCGCGCGATCTCCTGGACGATCCACCAGTCCTGCCGGACTCCGGCCGGCGGCTCGAGCGCGGCCCGGCCCATCTGCACCTGCCGGTTGCTGTTGGTGACCGTGCCGTCCTTCTCGGGCCAGGCCGACGCCGGCAGCACCACGTCCGCGTGAAACGCCGTCTCGGTCAGGAATATCTCCTGCACCACCAGATGCTCGAGGCTCGCCAGGGCCTCGCGCGCGTGCTGGACGTCGGGATCCGACATGGCCGGATTCTCGCCCATGATGTACATGCCCTTGATCTGCCCGGCGTGCACCGCGTCGACGATCTCCATGACCGTGAGGCCGCGGCGCGGATCCAGCGCCATGTCCCAGACTTCCTCGAAACGCCGGCGCGTATCCGCCTCTTCCACCGAGCGGTAGTCGGGATAGAACATCGGGATGAGGCCGGCGTCCGAAGCCCCCTGCACGTTGTTCTGCCCGCGCAACGGATGCAGTCCGGTGCCGGGCCGGCCCACCTGGCCGGTGAGCAGCGCCAGGGCGATGAGGCAGCGGGCGTTGTCGGTGCCGTGGATGTGCTGCGAGATCCCCATGCCCCAAAAGATCATGGCGGCCCGGGCGCCGGCGTAGAGCCGCGCCACCGAGCGGAGGGTCTCCGGTTCAACCCCGCAGATCTCCGACATGGCCTCGGGCGTGAACTCCGCCACGTGCCGTTCCAGCTCCTCGAATCCGTCGGTGTGGGCTGCCACGTAGTCGCGGTCGTAGAGCCCTTCGGCGACGATGACGTTGAGCAGCGCGTTGAGCAGCGCCACGTCGGCGCCGGGCTTGAACTGAAGCATCCGGGTGGCGTGGCGCCGCAAGGCCTGGCCGCGCGGATCCATCACGATGAGCTGGGCGCCGCGTTTGGCGGCCTGCTTGAAGTAGGTGGCCGCCACCGGATGATTCTCCGTGGGGTTGGCGCCGATGACGATAATGACGTCGGACTCCTCGCAGGCGGTGAAGGGCGCGGTCACGGCGGCGGAGCCGATGCCCTCCATCAGAGCCGCCACCGACGATGCGTGGCAAAGGCGGGTGCAGTGGTCCACGTTGTTGGTGCCGAAACCCGTGCGCACGAGCTTCTGCACCAGGTACGCTTCCTCGTTGGAGCCCTTGGCGGAGCCGTAACCCGCCAGCGCATCACCGCCGTCTCGGTCCCGTATCTCCCGCAGGCCCGCGGCCGCCGCATCGAGCGCCTCCTCCCACGTGGCTTCGCGGAAGTGGCTGTAGGGGTTTGCCGGATCCACGTCCACGGAGGCATCCTTGGGCGCATCGTCCCGGCGAATCAACGGCACGGTGAGACGGTGCGGATGGCTGACGTAGTCGAAGCCGAAGCGGCCCTTGACGCACAGGCGTCCGCGATTGGACGGACCGTCGCGGCCCTCCACCGCGACGATGGCGTTGTCCTTGACCCGGTAGCCGATCTGGCACCCCACGCCGCAATAAGGGCAGACGCTGGGCACCTCGGCAAGGGCCTCGCGCTTGTCCACCCCGGCCGCATCCACCAGGGTCGCGGGCATCAGGGCGCCGGTGGGACACGCCTGCACGCACTCGCCGCAGGCCACGCAGGTGCTGTCGCCCATGGGGTCGTCGAAGTCGAAGACGATCTTGGCGCCGGCGCCCCGGTGGGCCATGCCGATGACGTCGTTCACCTGCACCTCGCGGCAGGCGCGCACGCACAACGTGCAGTGGATGCACGCGTCCAGCGCCACGCGCATGGCCGGATGGCTGGCGTCGGGCGCGGGCGCTTCGCGGGCCGGGAACCGGCTGTCCGCGACCTCCAGCCGCTCGGCCCACTGCCACAGACGCGAGCGCGAGTCATGGGCGACGTCGCGCCCGGGCTGGTCGGCCACCAGCAGCTCCAGCACCATCCGGCGCGCGCTTTGGGCGCGCTCGCTGCCGGTGCTGACCTTCATGCCCGCCGCCGGCCGCCGGATGCACGAAGCGGCCAGCACGCGTTCCCCCTCGACTTCCACCATGCACGCGCGGCAGTTGCCGTCGGGGCGGTAGCCGGGCTGAGGGTCGTAGCACAGGTGCGGCAGCGTCGTGCCGTGGCGCTCGGCCACCTGCCAGATGGTCTCGCCGGCCGCCGCCTCCACCTCATGGCCGTCGAGGGTGAACCGCAGGGGCTCGCTCACGACAGCTCCTCCCGGAAATACCGGTATGCGCAGCGCACCGAGTTGGGCGCCGCCTGGCCGAGGCCGCAAATGGAGGCGTCGGCCATGGCGTCGCCGAGGGCCTCCAGCAGCGGCTCGTCCCACGAGGGCCGCTCCAGGAGCGCCGACGCCTTCTCCGTCCCCACTCTGCACGGGGTGCACTGGCCGCAGCTCTCGTGCTTGAAAAAACGCATCAGGTTCCGGACCACGGCCTTGACGTCGTCCTTGTCGCTCAACACCACCACGCCGTGGGAGCCGACGAAACAGCCGTGCTGCTCCAGGGAGCCGAACTGGAGCGGAAGGTCGGCCATGGAGGCGGGCAGCATGCCGCCGGAGGCACCGCCGGGAAGGTATCCCTTAAGCCGATATCCCGGCTCCATGCCGCCGCAGTGCTCGTCGATCAGCTCGCGCACGGTGATGCCGGTGGGCGCGATCTTGACGCCCGGCCGCGCCACCCGGCCCGATACCGAGTAGGCATGGAGACCGGCGCCGCCGTTGCGGCCCTGGGCCGTGAACCATTCCGGTCCCTTCTCCACGATGTCCCGGACCCAATAGAGGGTCTCGACGTTCTGCACCAGGGTGGGCTGCCCGAACAGGCCGGTCTCCGCGACATAAGGCGGCCGGTGCCGCGGCAGCCCGCGCTTGCCCTCGATGCTTTCGATCATGGCCGACTCTTCACCGCAGATATAGGCTCCGGCGCCGCGGCGCAGGTGCACCTCGACGTGTGCGTCCAGGCCGGCTTCCGCGAGCCTGGGCAGCTCCCGCGACAGGATCTCCCGCACCTCGGCGTACTCGTCCCGCAGGTAGATGTAGACGGCCTCCGCTTCCACCGCCCAGGCCGCCACCAGCACGCCTTCCAGGAACCGGTGCGGATCGCTCTCCATGAAATAGCGGTCCTTGAAGGTGCCGGGCTCGCCTTCGTCCGCGTTCACGGTCATGAGCCGAGGGCCCGGGTAGCCGCGGACGATCTGCCACTTGCGGCCGGTGGGAAACCCGGCGCCGCCCAGGCCCCGGAGGCCCGACGCCGACACCTTCTCCACCACCTCTTCGCGGTCGAGAACGCCGCCGAGGCATTCCTTGAGCAGCGTGTAGCCGCCCACCGCCACGTATTCCCCGTAGTCCTGGTAGGCCGGCACCTCCGCCTCCACCTCCCTGCGCCGTGCCAGGGCCGCCACGTCGCCCACGGTAGCCCGCACCACGGTGCGGCGGTCCACCCTGGCCACCGGGGCGCGGTCGCAGCCGCCCATGCACGGCCCCGGCACCACCCGGACGCCGTTGCCGACGGCGTCCGGCAGGCCCTCTAGCAGCCCCTGTGCGCCCATCATCTCGCACACGAGCCCGTCGCACACCCGCACGGTGAGATCCGGGGCCGGAGCCGCGTCCTCCCGGGCGACATCGAAGTGGGCATAAAAGGTCGCCACCTCGTAGACCTCCGCCAGGGCCAAGCGCATCTCGTCCGCCAGCGCCGCCAGATGGGCGGCCGAAAGGATCTGGTAGCGGTCCTGAATACGGTGAAGGTGCTCGATGAGGAGGTCCCGTCGGCGCGGCCGGTCCCCCAGCAACGCCCGCACCTGCTCCAGCGCCTCGGGATCGACCTGCCGTCCCCTGGGACGGTTCCGGCCCCGGCGGCGGCCGGAGCCGGGGTGCGCGCGCCGCGGCGCCGACGGTTCCTTAACGGCCATGTGCCCAGGCTCCGTCGTGGCCCGCCGGCAGGCCCAGCTCCTTCAGCCTGGCTTCGGGGATGCGGCCGCTCTCGTCCCACCGCCGGGCGTCGTAGTAGTCGCGGATCATGGCCTGGAGCTCCTCGGCGGTGAGGCGCGTGCCCCGGGCCACGCCCGTGGCAAGGGATTCGGTGAGCACCCGGCGAGGCAACCCGTCATCCTCCGGGCGCCAGCCCTCTCGCTGGTTGAACCAGCGCTTGAGGGTATGGATCCGCTCCGCGGCGCGGCGCAACTCGTCGGCGCTGTAGTCCCAGCCCGTGACCTTCGCCAGGAGGTCCGCCGCCTCGGCGTAGAAATCGTCGAAGCAACGCCGCAGGAACTTGCACACGATCAGGGAGTCCTGCGCCGCGGCGAAGTCCTCCGAGGCGGCCACCAGCGCGCCGCGGCCCGGCTCCGAGCTCAGCCGGTCCACCGCGCCGGAGAAATCCGCCTCGTAGGCGCCGGAGCGGTTGTGGCAGGCGCCCCGGGGACTCACGGCCAGGCCCAGGGCCATAGTCTTGAGGCTCCGAGGCTCATATCCCGGCAGCTCCAGCCCCTTCACCTGCATGGCCCAGTCGAGGGAGCCGTGGCCCAACGCCAACGCCGCGCGGCGGGAGCCCTCGGCCAGAAGATCGCCGACGCCCCGGCGCTCCGCGATGGCCGGTATGGCCGCCAGCACCGCCTCGGCGGAGCCGAAGCGCAGGTCGCCGGCCTCCGGCAGAAGCCCCTGCTCGACACACTCCATGGCCCAGGCCAGCGTGCCGCCGGTGCTGATGCTGTCAAGCCCGTGCTCGTCGCAGAGCCGCGCGGCCTCCAGCACCGCTTCGGGGTCCTCGAGGCCGCACAGCGGCCCCAGCGCGAACAGGGTCTCGTACTCCATGCGCTGCTCGTTGCCGGACAGCGACTTGAACAGCCGCTCGCAGCGGATGGTGCAGGAAGCGCAGCCGTGGCGGCGGCTGAAGCTGTTCTCGGTGAGGCTCTCGCCGCTGAGTCCTTCGGCCGCCGCGAAGGTCGGCTGCTGGAAGTTGCGGGTGGGGAGAGCCCCGAGGCGGTCGAACGCCGCCAGGTTGGCCACCGTGCCGATCTCCCGGTACTTGGCGGTGTGCTCGCCCAGGCTGCGCCGCCTCAGGGCGTCGGCCGCGGCGGCCACCCCCTCGGGGTCCGCCACCGAAACCCGCGCGCCGCCGGAAAGGGCCACGGCCTTGAGGTTCTTGGAACCCATGACCGCGCCTACGCCGCCGCGGCCGGCGTGCCGGCCTTCGTTGCTGATGGTTGCGAAACGCACGCCGTTCTCGCCGGCCGCGCCTACGGCGGCCACCCGCGCTTCGCCGCCCAGCTCCGCGCGGATCGCGGCCTCGGCGCCGGCCGCGCTGCGCCCCCAGAGATGGCGGGCGTCCCGCAACTCCACCCCGTCGCTGTCCACGAACAGATAGGACGGGGCCCGGGCCCGGCCGGTTATCACCATCGCGTCAACGCCCGCCGCCTTGAGCGCCAGCGCGAAGTGGCTCGACGACAGGGAGTCGGCGATGAAGCCGGTCAGGGGCGACTTCGTCACCACCGCGTACTTGGCGGTGGTGGTAAGCCCGGTGCCCGCCAGCGGCGCGCTGGCGAGAATCAAGGGGTTATCCGGCCCCAGGGGTTCCACTCCCGGCGGCGCGAAGTCATAGAGCAGGCTCGTGCCAAGGCCGATGCCGCCGAGAAAGGCTCGAAGGCGGCTCTCCCCGGTCTTCTGCCAGTGGTGCCGGCCCGTGCTCAGATCCACGTGCAGCAACCTGTCGTGAAACCCGTGCACGGTCATCCTCCGGCATCGCTGGACATGATGAGGAGCCGGTCCCCGGGTTCCACCGGCCGGCTGGCGTCCCGAACGAAGTCCCGCCCGTTCAGGTTGCACACGTGGCCGGCGGTGAGGCCGTCCCTCGTTTCGGTGATGACGGGGCCCACCAACGCCGGAAGCTCGAGGGCCAGCGCGGACAGCACCTGCGCCAGCGTGGCCGACCGCGGCAAGTCGAGCGAGACACGACTTGTGCGTGCCCGCAGCCGGGCCACGCCCAGAAGCTCCACCTCGCAGCGGTCAGGCACCGCGTCCATGGCCGTCCGCTCCCAGCGCGCAAGGGCGGCGGCGTAATCTTCCGGGGCGTTCATGTTGAAGAAGCTCGACCCGTCGGGATCGGCGGTACGGATCTCGTCCTCCTCCACCTTCAGGGTGGGAACCTTGTCGTAGAGGAAGACCGGACGCAGTTCGCCACGCTCCAGTTGCCCCTCCAGCAAGGGCAGCACCGAACGCCGGTACACCGCGTGCAGCGGTTGCGGGCGCCCTTCCCAATACGGCACCACCACGTCGTGACCCGGGAGCCGTGACGTCAGGTGGGAGACCAGGGGAAGGGAGAGAAACGGCACGTCGCACGACGTCACGAACGCGGCGGCGCTGCCGCATGCCCTGAGCCCGTAGGCAATGCCGCCCACCGGACCCTGGTACGCCACGTCGTCGCGCACAAGCGTGACCGGCAGTTCCGGCAGCTCCTGGGCCGGCGCCGCCACCACCACCACGTCCGGAAAGAGAAGCCCCAGCCGGCGCACCACGTGCACGATCAGCGGCTCTCCACCGAACGGTAGCATGGCCTTGGGCCTGCCCATGCGGCTACTCTTTCCACCGGCCAGAATGATGGTCGAACCGACCTTGTCCGCTTCATCGATCATGCGTGATTTCGCCTGTTTGCGCGCCCGGGCTTCCTGCCCAGTGGCCCTTGCCTGAATGATTCCACAGCGTTTGCACGATCACAAGAAGGAAAGTGTTCAACGGCACGTGAAGCCGGAAGGAGGAGGTGCAATCCGTTGAAGCTCAACCTGCCCGGACCTGGTTGAGGCCGGCTCCGGCAAGGTAGCCGAGCCGGACGGCGATCAGGCAAACCGTCGATGGCGCTGCCGAGCGCAATCCACAGATAGTTCATTTCGGCGTTTGCGCCGGATCGCGATCGGGTGTCAGTGTCCAATCACCCACGGGCGCCGCGCCTGCCGGTGGCCACGACCGTGGCTGTGACCAAGTGGCTTTCCCGACACTACCTTGGGTTCATGTGCGCTTTTTTCGTTCTGCTGATGCGCAACCCGGTTGTTTGGATCCATGTCGGCGATGAACGGTGCCGTGAGGGTGCGCTCGGCTGCATTCCCGCAGGTCGGGCAAGGCATCGGGTCCGACGATCGGCTCATGCTGCGAAATTCGGTGAATGGGCCGCACTCCTCGCAGTTGTAGTCATATAACGGCATGGCGTTGTCCTTTCCGCCGCTACCGCGGGGTGGCGGGATGCCGTCCGCCCCCAAGAGGGACGAACGGCGTCCGTCATTCTATGCCAGAATCCCTTCCAGCAACAGATAACCCGGCAGCCAGCCGGTCAAGATGCCCTGTATCGAGGTTACGGCACCGGTCACCTTGGCGATCGGCTTCTGCATCGCGAGCAGCAGGAAGAACATGAACCACAATACGGCCCACGCCGCCCAGCATAGCCCGAACCAGTACCCCCACAGCGTGGTGGCATTGATCAGGGTATCCAACGCGACCGGAACCACCGTGATGGCAACGAAGAGGCTGTACCAGCCCAGCCCACGGCCATCGACATCGTGGAATCTATTGTAGGCCACCCACAGGTAAGTGAAGGTGAAGAGAAGCGTCAGCGCCGCGGCCTTGATCGACGTGGCGTCCGCATTCGGCCCGAAGGCCAGAAACGCCGAAACCAGCGCCGTGAGACCGCCGACAAAGATATTGATGATGGCGATCTCCCGATCACCGATGCGGCCCATCAGCCAGATGCCGTTCAGGAAAAGAACGGATCCGACATACAACAGTGCAAGTCCCAAGAGCATTGTTCAAGCCCTCCGAGTGTCACATGTTCGCAGTTCGGCTGGTTTGGGGAACACCCGCTCAACGGTGCAAACACCGAGCCGGCGCTCACCGTCGGTCATCCAGGTAATGAGATGACAAGGCGGAGACGAGGCGAATGCCACCCCCTCTCCGCCATCTCTGCCATCAACTGCAGGATGTAACGTCCACGCCGCTGACCTGGACCGTCGGTCCCGAAGCACTCGGCCGGATATCGAAATCGAAGATCTCCGTTGGAACGGCAAGCGTGCAACAGGCATTCGGGATATCGACGATTCCACTGACCCGACCCTCCACCGGAGCCGTGCCCAGTATCATGTAGGCCTGCTCGCCCGAATAGCCGAACTTCTTGAGGTATTCGATGGCGTTCAGGCAGGCGCGCCGGTACGCAACCGTCGCGTCCAGGTACTTCTGCGACCCGTCATGCTCGTCAACGCATACCCCTTCGAAGATCAGGTACTCGGAGTAGTGCGGCTCCACCGGGCTCGGCTTGAATACCGGGTTGGTGATCCCATACTTCTCGACGCCGCCCTTGATGACATCGACGCCGATGTCGATCCACCCCGCCATTTCAATGGCGCCGCAGAAGGTGATCTCGCCGTCGCCCTGCGACCAGTGGATGTCACCCATCGACAGCCCGCCGCCCGGCATGTAGACCGGAAAGTAGCAGCGCGAGCCACGCGACAGGTTCTTGATGTCGCAGTTGCCCCCGTGCTCCCGCCCCGGAACCGTCCGGGCGCCCTCCTGCCCCGCGGCCTGGCCCGCCGCACCGGTCATTTGCCCCATCAGTGCCGTCGTGGTCCCGGCGAGCCCGTCCGGCAACGTGCACAACGGCGGCACGCGATCCGGATCCGTTCTGAACAGAGCCGATTCCCGGTCGTTCCACCGCTTCAACAAATCGGCTGAAGGCAGGGTGCCGATGAGCCCGGGATGAATGAGCCCGGGGAAGCGTACGCCGGGTATGTGGCGGGTGGTAGTGTAGATGCCGGAAAAGTCCCAGCAGGCCTTCCGTGCTTCCGGAAAATGCTTGTCGAGAAAGCCGCCGCCGTTCTCCAACGCAAAGATTCCGGTAAAGCCCCACTGCGAGTCCTCGAGCCAGCCGATGTCGTTGATGTCCACGACGAGAAGGTCTCCGGGCTCGGCCCCTTCGACACCGAACGGGCCACTCAGGTAATGCACCTTCGAAAGGTCGACATCGCGGATGTCGTTGGCTGACTCGTCGTTGTGGATTTGCCCGCCGGTCCAGTCGTAGCATTCGACGCGAAACTCGTCGCCGGGCTTGAACTGTTCCACTATCGGAATGTCGGGATGCCACCGATTGTGGGTCTTGACCGCTTGATCCTCGGGCCATTTGTCCATTTCCGCCCGAAATACCGTCTTGGCCATCGTTCGTTCCCTCCTGGCACGGTCTTTGGTCGAAGCTGCTGTACGGGTTAGATTCGCCGGTGACAGATCCAACAGTCTGTGTAACGGCTGTTTGTCCTCCTTTCAGGCTAAAGCACTAATCCGTCTCTTTCAGAGAAAGTCCTTCAAGAAAGTCGCACGTTAACACGGCGACAAAATGAATACAATGAAAAAAAGATAACGATAAAATGAGAACGATTTCTCAATATCGTTATGGTTCGCGGATTGTCCTTGGCGAGCAGGAATCAGGAACACAGCCTGTCGCGCAGCTCCCGGAGGGCGAGTCGAAAAAGCTCGGGATCCTTCGACAGGGCGGTCTTGTAGAGGGCGTAGCGTTCGTGCGCCGCCCAGCGGCCCCACTCGGCGGGCGTCACGGGCACGCCCTCCCCCTCGCTTCGCGTGGTCACCGGATCGGGCACCGAAGCGGCGGCCCACGCATCCGGGTCCAGCGCTGGGCAACGCCCGGCCTCGACGCCGGCGCGGGCGTTGGCCAGCGCGGCGAGGAACGCGGCGAACACTTCCTTCTCCTCGTCGTTATCCACGGGCAGATGACACAGCGCCCGACGCTCCTCCAGGCTGAAGGCACGCCAGGTGCTCAGCGAGACCCGGACCCCGGCGAGGTCGAGCTTCATCCTGACATGGAACGGCACCCGTTCCAGGGTGGGATAGAATTCCGCCTCGAATTCGAACCGGTAGAACATACGTGATCACCGCCGGAACACGGGGCTTCCGCTGCACGCCGGCTCACTTGAACGCCTGCGCACGGGTGCCTTTCAGGAAACGAATGCCCCATACCATCAGTATGGAGACCATGAAATTGGCGAAAGCGACCATGAAGGGGACCGTATAGTTGCCGAACACGTCGTGCAGGAAGCCGCCGAGCCATATCCCCACGGCGCCGCCGATGCCGATGCTCATGGTAAAGTACCCGTAGATCGCCCCGAAGTCACGGCCCAGGAAAACGTCGGCGGAGATGGCGGAGAGCACCAGCGCCCTGGACCCCTGGCCGAGCCCGTAGCAGGCCGCGTACGTATACAACAGCACGGGGTAGGCGGTGCTGTCGGCTGCCACCAGAGCCAGGATCCCCACCGACGAGACGGCCTGTACCAGCGTGTAAACCATCTGGTGGCTCAACACGTCGGTTAGATAACCGAAGAGGACCCGGCCGAAGATGCTGAACAGCCCCATGAGGCCCAGGACGGAAGCGGCGAAGAACGGCGTGTAACCGATATCCACGGCGTGAGCCACCTGGTGGTTGGTGATGATCTGGTTGCCCATGCTGGCCACCACCCGCGACACGAAGAGCAGCCAGAACATGGTGCTGGTCAACGCCTCCCAGACCGTCCACTCCCCCTCCACCGGTACGCGCCGCTCCGCCCGTTTCCGCGGCGAGGGCTTGTCACGGGGCATGAGAACGCCCGAAGGCAGCACCACGAAGAGAAAGGCCAGCGCCCCCATGCCCACGTAGGCCAGCCGCCAACCCCAGATGTCGACGAGGAGCTGCGCCACGGGCAACAGGGCGGCGATCCCGAGCCCGCCGCCGGACCAGGCGAGCCCCATGGCCAAGCCCCGGCGCTTGCTGAACTGCCGGGCGATGATGGCGACATGGGGCACCATGCCCATGAGGCCGAGACCCAGCGCGGTAACCACCCCCACCCAAAGGTAGAGCTGCCAAAGTGACGAGACCGTTCCGCTGAACGCCAGCCCCGCGGCCAGCAGCAGCCCGCCCAACACCAGGGTCTTGCGGGATCCCCAGCGGTCCACCAGGGAACCCGCCAGCGGCATGGAGAAGCCTTCCGCCAAAACCGATATGGACAAGGCGGTGGCGGTGACCCCGCGGGACCATCCGAAAGCCTGGAGAAAGGCGACATAGAACACCGCGTAGGTGCCGCGGATGCCGCGGTTGAAGCCCATGTGGAGAAAGCCCAGGGCGACTTGGCCGACACGCCGCGCGTTAGTGGCGGTGGAATCCTGAATGTGGGTCTACCTCCTGACGAGAAAGATTGAGGGTGCGCGAGCCGGAAACCGTTGAGGCGCGTGTAGGGGCTCAACAACCTTCCCGGCGGGTGCGGGCGCCGGTCATGGCATCACAGGAACTCGTCGGTCCAGGCGTCGTACCGGTCCTGACCCAACACGAGCTTCATCAAGTCGGACGGCGCCGCCCTTTCCTTGAGGCCCGCGGGCGGGCGGCCGGCGCGCAGGTGCTCGTAGGACGCCTGCAGGGCCTGCACCGCCACCTGGAACGGCATGTGGCCCTGGAGGGCGATGCGTACGCCGTTGGCGGCGAGAAACTCGCGGTCATGCAACTCCGGCGGAGTGGTGCCCAACACCACCGGCAGCGAGGTCATGGCATGGATGGCGGCGACCTGCTCGCGGGTCCGGACTCCGGTGAAGAAGACGCCGTCCGCGCCCGCCTTCTCGCAGGCCTTCACGCGCTCCGCCAGCGCCTCCTCCCCCTGGGTGGGCAGGACGCCGGTCCGGCCCAGGATCACCAGCTCCCGGTCCGACCGGGCCGCCGCCGCCGCGCGCATCTTGCCGGCGAACTCCTCCAGGGAGATGAACTCGTCGCGCTGCGCGCCGAAGCCTCGCGGCAGCAGCGTATCCTCGATGGTCAGGGCCGCCACGCCGGCCGCCTCCAGCTCCTCCACCGTCCTCATGACGCTCAAGGCGTTGCCGTAGCCGTGGTCCGCGTCCACCATCAACGGCAGCCGTCCGGCCCGGACGATGCGGCGCGCCTGCTCCGCGAGCTCCGTCAGCGTCAGCACGACGATGTCCGGCGCCCCCAGCACCGTGGCCGAGGCCACGGAGCCCGCCAGCATGGCGATCTCGAAACCCGCGGCCTCGGCCAGCCGGGCCGATACCGGATCGAAAACGGAAGCCGGGTGATAGCAGCCGGAGTCCTGGAGCAGGCCGCGGTACTGCCGGCGGCGTTCGGTGACGGTCACGGTTTCTCCTCGTGTTGCGTGCTCCGCCGAGCCCCGGACACCACGCCGCGGTTCAATGATCAGCGGGACATGACAGTGGGTTTCAATCGCAGAAAGTCGTAGCGGTCGCCCGATACGACGCGCACCTCTTCGACCCGAACCCCCTTGAGGACGTTGAGTGGAACGCTGACCCCGGGCGCGCCCAAGGCCCACACCTTGCGGTAAAGGTCCGCGAGCCCCGCAACCGGTGTGCCGCCCACCCCCGCGATGAGTTGCCCCGGCTCAAGGCCCGAGCGCGCCGCCGGCCCTTCCCTGGATACACGACGAACCATGACGTGTCCACCCACCTCCTCCATCTGCGCGCCCAGCCACGGCCTGCGCCTGGCGCCGGAGCTGCCCTTCTGCGCGAGCTCCGACAGGATCGGCTTCAGCAGGTCGATGGGGACGAACATGTTGCCGGGCACCGGTTGGCCGGGAATCGCTTCCGGCACCTGGAGGGAGCCGATACCCAGCAGGCTGCCGCCCTTGTCGATCAAGGCCGCGCCGCCGAAGTTGGCGTGATGGGGCGCGGTGAAGATGGCGCGCTCGAGCAGGTACTCCCAATAGCCGGCGAACTCCCGGCGCGAAACCACGTAAGCGCCCTGCCCCGACGGACCGTTCCCGGAGTAGCTCAGGATCAACACCTCGGCGCCCCGGCCCAGGTTCTCCGACAACCCCAATGGCAAGGGCCGGACGCCCCCCGACACGGATCGAGCCCGCAACAGGCCGAACCCCGTGGCATGATCGTAACCCAGGATCCGGGCCGGCACGGTCTTGCCGCGGGAGTCGGTGACGTCCACGTGCGACGCCTCGAGAACGAGGTAGCCGATGGTAAGGACGAGACCGTTGGAGTCGATGAGGACGCCGCTGCCTTCCCGCAACGGACCGAGGGAAGCGGCCGTGCGCGCCTCCGGTGGCACCTCCGCGCGGATCTTCACCACGGCGTCGAGGGTCTCGGCGGTGAACTCCTGGCCGGAGACATGCGCCGGAACCGCCAAAGCGAGAACGAGGATGACGAGGAGACCTATCCTGATCATGGGACACCTCCAGGCCGGCCCAAGCTGGAGCCCGCCCCCGTGGCGCGTTCCGGCTACACGGGGCGAACGCTTGCCCTCATCTTACCGCTTAACGTACCCGCTGCGAAGCGTTCGACCCCGCTACTGTGGTACGATACACGACCGTGGGGGCGCTTTCCCACAAACGTCACAGTGTATTCGACACACCATGCCGGCAAAACCCCGCATCGGCGTCAGCAGTTGCCTCCTGGGCCATCGGGTCCGCTACGACGGCGGCCACAAACGCCACCGGACCGTCACCGATACGCTGTCGCGCCTCTTCGACATCGTCGCCGTGTGCCCGGAGATGGAGGTGGGGATGGGAGTGCCGCGGGAGCCGGTGGACCTCGTCGGAGACCCCATGGCGCCCCGAATGGTGGGACAGCGCTCCCGCCGGGACTGGACCGGGATCATGCGGCGGCACGGACGCCGGCGTGCGGTCGAGATCGAGACGCTCGAGGTGTCCGGTTTCGTTCTCAAGGAAGGTTCCCCGAGTTGCGGGCCGGACCGGGTCCCGGTCCTTTCCGAGTCCGGCGGGGATCACGGACCGGGCAGCGGGCTGTTCGCCCGGGCGCTCGCCGATGCCGTCCCGTTGCTGCCCGTCGAGGCCGAAGACCGCCTCGACGACGCGCCGCTGTGCGAGACTTTCATCGAGCGGGTCCACGCGTACCGGGAATGGCGCGCCTGCACGCGAGGCGGACCGTCGCTGTCAAGGCTCATGGACTTCCATGCGTCCCACAAGCTGGCCCTGCTGGCCCACAGCGAGCCGCACCTGCGGCTTCTGGGTCGGCTCCTGGCCGAGGCCGGGAAGAGCCCGCCGGAGACCGTAGCGATGCGTTACGGCAGCACCTTCATGGAGGCGCTGAAACAGCCGGCCACGAGGGAGACCAACACCAACGCGCTCCAGCACCTGAGCGGGTTCCTGTCGGGACGCCTGGACCGTGACAGCCGGCAACGGCTTGCGGCGATGGTGGACGACTATCGCCTGGGCCGGATCCGCCTGTCCGCTCCCCTGGAGATCATTCGGCGCCATGCGGTCGAGCATCACGCCGAGTACGTCCTGCGCCAGAGCTTTGTCCGTTCGCCCCGGATGTCCGGACCGTAGCGGCGAACCGGGCGCCCTCACCCGGCCTTCGGCCACCCTCTCCCAGAGGGAGAGGGGCTAGCCACCCCTTCTCTCCCGCAGGGAGAGCGAACGACCCCCTCTCCCTCTGGGAGAGGGTTGGGGTGAGGGCAGCTAGCGCACGAGCAGGACGGGACAGGCGACGGATTCGAGGACTTCCTGCCGATGGGGTTCGTCGAGGGCGGGACAGTCGGCGGCCATGACCAGCACGCCGGCGCCCGATTCGCTGGCCCACCGGCACACCTCGGGGGCGCGGGGACGGGCGCCGTAGAGAAACCTGGGGGCGATGCCCAGCGGCGCCAGCCGGTCCTCCACCTGCAGGCGCAACCCTTCGGCGTCGTCCCCATTGTCGGCGAGCACGAGCACGGCGAGCCGGCCCTCGTGGGCGCCAAAGACCCGGAGTCCGGCCTCCAGGGCGCGCCGGGAGCCGGCGCTGCCGTCGTAGCATACCAGCGGGACGCCGGCGGCTCGCGTTCCCGGCTTCGAGATCAGCACCGACCGCGGAGCGCGCTCGGCCGCCGCCCGCGCGGTGCGGTCGAGCCGGGGGCTGCCCCAGGGCGGGCGGTCCCCGGAGCCCAGGATCAGCAAGTCGCCGCTGTCCGCGGCGTTCAAGACCTCCACGTCCACCTGGCCGCAGGTGGTGCGGAACGCATACGCCACGCTGGCTCGGGCCGCGGCCGCCGCCACCGCCCGCCGGGCGGCGAACTCCTGCCCCCGGGTCTCGGCTTCCAGTGCGTCGGCCGTGAAGTCCCGCACCCTCCCGGTCAGCAACTGGATCTCCCGGCCCACGGGCAATCCTGCCAGCCGCACCAGGTTGATGTCCTGGACAAAGACGCCTTCCAGCTCGGCGTGCAGTCGCGCCGCCAACCCCGCCGCCTCTTCCAGGGCGGCGGCGGCAGCGGACAGGCTTTCGAAGGCCACCACGATCCGGCGGACGTCGAAGCCCGGCTCGGGCCGGCTCATGAGGAAGCCCCCCTATCCGGCCCGCCCGCGGCAGTGAAGTCACGGGCGTGCCGGGCGAACTCCGCCAGCGCGGCCTGCGCAAGGCCGTTGACGCTGCCGGCAGGAAAGTTTCCCTCGGCGTCGGGGTCGCCCGCGGCCACGCCTGTCAGAAGCTCGATGCCTTGGTCGATGGTCTCCACCGGATAGACGTGGAATCTCCCCCCGGACGCCGCGTCCACCACGTCCCGGCGCAACATCAGGTGCTTCACGTTGGACGAGGGAATCAGCACGCCCTGGCGCCCGGTAAGGCCCCGCGCCGCGCAGATGTCGTAGAATCCCTCGATCTTCTCGTTGACGCCGCCGATGGCCTGGACCTGGCCGAGCTGGTTGACCGACCCGGTGACCGCCAGGGACTGGCGGATGGGAACCCCGGACAGGGCCGACAGGAGCGCGTAGAGCTCGGTGGACGACGCGCTGTCGCCGTCCACGCCGCCGTAGGACTGCTCGAAGACCAGGCTGGCCGACAGGGCCAGCGGATGACGGCGGGCGAAGCGCGCGCCGAGAAAGCCCGAGAGGATGAGGACGCCCTTGGAATGGAGCGGCCCGCCCATCTCCACCTCCCGCTCGATATCGAGCACCTCGCCCCTCCCCAACCGCACCCGGGCGGTAATGCGACTGGGCTTGCCGAAGGCGAACTCGCCGAGCTGCAGCACCGAGAGGCCGTTGACCTGGCCCACCGCTTCGCCGTCGGTGTCGATGAGCAGGGTGTCGCGCAGGATCTGCTCCTGGCTGCGCTCACGCACCCGGTCGGCCCGGCGGGTCTGCGCCTCGATGGCGCGCTCGACGTCCCGCACCGCGATCTCCCCGTTGCCGTCCTGGCCGGCCCAGTAGTCGGCCTCGTAGAGAAGGTCGTCGATGGCGCGCAGGCGAAGGGTCAACCGCTCCGAGTCGGCGGCCAGCCGCGCCGCCTGCTCGATGACCCGCGCGGTGGCATCCCTGGAAAGCGGCCGCAGCCCCTCGCGGCGGGCGGTATCGGCAATCATCCCGGCGTAGCGCGCGGTGTTGCCGTGGTTCCTCGGCACCTGGTCGTCGAAATCCGCGGCCACCTTGAACAGTTCCGGAAAGTCGGGGTCCGCCTGGCTCAGCAGATAATAGGCCGTGGGATCGCCCAGGAGCACCACTTTGACATCCAGGGGGATCGGCTCCGGCTGCAGGGTGACGGTGTTGGCGAAGCCCATGGCCTCGGTCAGCCCGTGGATGCGGATTTCATTGGACTGGAGCGCGCGCTTGATCTCCTCCCAGATTATGGGCTGCATGAACAGCTTGCGCGCGTCCACCATCAGGTAGCCACCGTTGGCGGCATGGAGCGCGCCGGGCTTGATGAGGGTGAAGTCGGTGGAGAGGGCGCCGAACCGGGCCATCTGCTCGATGCGGCCGATGACGTTGCCGTGGGTGGGCAAGTCCTCATAGACCACGGGCGCGCCCTCGAGCGCGCCGTTGTCGACGATGACGTTCACCTGGTAGCGGCGGAACGACGGTTCCCGCGGGGCGCCACTTGCGGCCGCCCCACCCTGTTGGGGTTCCTGGGGCTCGGGCGCGCGAAACTCCTCGGCGTTCTCCAGCAGGTCCGCGCGCACCTGCTCGATGTAGTCGATGACGTCGGGCAGATCGTCGTAGTCCTTGCTCAGCTCCTCGATGAACTGGCCGACGGCGTGGCTGACCACTTCCTGGTTGAGGCCGCGCAACTGCTCGCGGCGCTCGCGGTCCCACTGCGGCACCTTCTTGAGAATCTCCTGAAGCTCCTTCTCCAGCTCGGCGATGTCGGCGCGGACCGCCGCCTGCGTCTCCTCGGGCCACTGGCGAAAGGCCTCGGGGTTGACCACCTCGCCCTTGGCGACGGGCGCCAACGCAAGCCCCGAGGGGGTGCGGATGAGGCCGACGTTGCGGGTCTTGGCGCGTTCCTGAAGCTCGTTGAAAGCGGCTTCCTGACGCTGGCTCAACTGCGCCTGAAGGGCCTGGGCCCGGGCCTGGTAGTCTTCGCTCTCGAAGGCGGAGGGAATCGCGGCGCGGAGCTCCCGGATGAGCTGCTCCATGTCGCGCCGCAGCCGGCAACCCCTGCCGGCCGGAAGCCGCAGCGCCCTGGGCTTGTGGGTCTCCTGGAAGTTGTGGACGTAGCACCAGTCGGGTGGTGCCGGCATGGCGGCCGCGGCCTGCTCGATCTGCCGCCGGACCAGCGCGTGCTTGCCGGTGCCCGGCGCGCCGTGGGCGAAGATGTTGTAACCGTGGCGCCGGATGCCGACGCCGAACCGGACCGCGTCGAGGGCGCGCTCCTGCCCGAGGTCGTCGGACCCGTCCGCGGTCTCGCCGGCAGGCGGCAATTCCTCGGGATCACACTTCGTGTAAAGCTGATCCGGCGGCAGGGGTTCCGGTAGCCGCATCACCGCTCCATGGTGGGTCGCGGAGACGGTCGCAACCGCTCAGTCCGCCCCGTGACTCATGATTCCGTACAGGTACAGCTCCAACTGCGGGATGTCCGTCGGATAGTCGGGCGCCACCCGTTTGCCGAAGTCCAGCAGGCTGCCCAACTCGACCGTCTTCAAGCCGGTACGCTCCTCGACCACGGAAAGGCCGTTGAAACCCGTCAGCCACTTCACCTTCAAGGTGTTCTCGAACGCGTCGGTAGTGGCGGTAATGTTCTCGTCGCCCGTGGTGCGGTCGATGACGCTCCGGTCGAAGAAGTCGAAGGCGATCCTGAACGACCGTATCCCATCCCGCAGGCGGTTGAGGAAGCCGTAGATCAGGTCCTCGGGCAGGTACATGGTATTGCCTTCCCAGATGATCAGGATGGGGGCGTCGAGGTCCAATCCCGCCTTCGCCAGCTCCGCGGGCAGATCGGCCTCCAGGTAGTTGCACGGGATGCCCGCGCAGGGGGTCACGCCGTGGCCTTCCAGCACCTTCCCCTTGAACGCCAGCACCGCGGGCTGGTCCACGTCGCAGAAACGCACTCCCTCGTCCCGAAACACGTGCGGCCGCATGTCGAACCCGGAGCCGAGGATGACGATCTGCCGCATTCCGTTGCCGATCTCGCGGCGGATGATGTCGTCGAACAGCGCGGAGCGATAACGGACCAACTCCATCCCTTCGGGGAGCAGCGCAAAGACCTGACCGACTTTCTGTCGAATTTCGTCGTTGACGAACCACTCCGCGTAAGGATCCTTGAACAGCGGGTGTTCCCGATCCTTTTCCTTCTCGCGGATGCCCGCGATAAAGAATGCCGTCGCGCCGACTTCGTTGATGTCCGACATCTCACCCTCCCGTTGGTCTACTTCGACAAAATGGTGGAACAATCCGATGATTACGAGAAAATTCTAGACCGTTCCACGTTGCCGCACAAACGCGCGCAAACCCCTCACAGGCACTCGATGAAGAACAACGCCCAGGGTCCGAGGCCGATCTCCTTTGCCTTGGCCGGACGGCTACCCGGCGGGTCGAAGACCAGCCAAAGGGGGCCGCGATCCCCGATGCCGAGGGGCCGGCCGTCGGCCCGCGTCGCGACGATCCAGTCGCGCGCCTTGACATCCGCCTCCGACAACCTGAAGCGGAACCCGTCGAGCGCCAGCGCATCGAGCCCCCTCCCACGGCAGCCCGCGGCGTTCAGGACGTCGGCCAGGCGGGGACCCGTTGCCATCTTGGGGCCGCCCCAACTCTTGTCGTCGACGCGCACTTCCGCGACGCCCAGACCCTCGAGCATCGAACGGTCGAACACGAACGCCTTGTCGAAAGGGCGCTTGTGATACTTGAAGAATAGGTCGCGCTGCTCATCGAACGCGGGCCGGTTGGTCTTCGCAACGCTGCCCGCGACGGTCAGCACCACCGGTCCCGCGACCATCTTTGCCTCGACCGGCCCACGAACGACCCCCCACACCAAGACGATGATGCCAACGGCGACGACCTTCTTCATGCAATCCTCCCTGTCCCGCGCCCGGGTGCCCGCGCGCCTTGTCGTTCTCCCCGGCCATCAACGCCCCCTGTTCGTCAAAGCCCTCATGGCAGCCGCACAAACCCCTAGGCGCTCCGGACCGCACCTCCGTACATCACTCATATCCCGGAGGCGAAACGAAGCTTCGATAGTGCTGTTCGAGCAACCGCGCGAAATGAATGCAAGTCAGGTCACCGTACTGCGGGCCGATGATCTGGATGCCCACCGGGAGCCCTTCGCCGTCGAGTCCGATGGGCGCCACGGATGACGGCAGGTACGCGAGGTTGGCGTAGCCCGGCAGCGATACCTGGTTCATGAACGGCTGCATGGCGCCGTCCACCGGCACGGAGCGTTGATACGGCGGCGTGGGGTCGTGGCGCATGGCGGTCGATACCGTGATGGGGGCCAGCAGCAGATCGTAGCGCCGGAAGAATTCGTGCCACTTCCACCGTATCCGGTGCCGCGCCTCGTCAAGCCGGAGCCAGTCCAGGTGCGGCAACGTCATGCCTTGAAGCATTCGCGCCCGCTTGCCGTCGTCCCCGGGCGCGAGCTTCTTCCGTTCTTTCTCGTTGGCGGCGAACTCCTCGTCGGTCTGCCGGCCGGAAGTCGCGGCCCGAAGCAGCACGTCGAAGACACGGTGGGAATCGGCCGCGTCGAACCCCGGCCTGGCGCCGGCGCCCACCTTGACCCCGTTATGCCGGAGAAAGCGGGCGAGGGCTTGGTGCAGAGCGCGGATCTGCCGCGACATGGGCACGGTCTCGTCGTCGAGCAGCAGCGCTACCCGGTATTCTTCCAGGCTCTTCTTGCCGGGCCTGGGCAGAGTAAGCCGGAGTCCGGCAGCGTCGATCTCGTCGGGCCCGGCGATCACCGAGAGCAGCAGCGAGAGATCCCCCGCGCTTCGCGCCAGCGGCCCGATGACGAGCATGTCCAGGGGCGCCCGGTTGGCGCCCAGGGCGTGTCCGTCGGTGGGGCAAATGCCCTGGGTCGGCTTGTGCGCGAACAGGCCGCACCAGGCCGCCGGGTTGCGCACCGAGCCGGCGATATCGCTCCCCATCTCGAGGCCCGTCAGCCCTGCCGCGAGGGCGGCCGCCGAGCCACCCGAGGAGCCGCCAGGGGCTCGCTCCGGATCCCAGGGGTTGCGGGTGGTGCCGTAGATGTCGTTGAAGCTCTGGGCGTCGGCCAGCCAGATGGGGACGTTCGTCTTCCCGAAGATCACGGCGCCGGCATCCCGCAGGCGCTTGACGGAGAGGGCGTCGGCGCGGGCGACGTTGTCCCGCCGTGCCGGCACTCCCCACGTGGTCGGCAATCCGGCCACGTGGAAGGAATCCTTCACGGTCATGGGCACGCCGTGCAGCGGCCCCCACCGCTCGCCCCGGGCCAGCGCCCGGTCCGCCTCCCGGGCCCGCCGGCGCGCCCGCGGAACGTCGGTGGCGACGATCGCGTTGAGGGTCGGATTGAACCGATCGACCCGCGCCAGATAGTGGTCCAGCAGCTCGAGGCAGCCGATCTTGCGGCGGCGGATGAGACTCGCCAGACGTGTTGCCGGAAGAAAGGCCGGGTCGGTCATGTCCCGCCTACGACAGATGCTTCCTGAAGAAGGCCACCGTCCGCTCCCATGCGACCTTGGCGGCGGCTTCGTCGTAGCGCGGCGTCGAATTGTTGTGAAAGCCGTGGCGCGTTCCCGGATAGGTATGCGCCTCGTATGCCACGCCGTTGGCCTTCAGGGCGGCGTGGTAGGCCGGAGCCTGCTTGTTGATGCGCGGGTCGTTCTCCGCGTAGTGGATCAGCAGCGGCGCCTTGACCTTGGCAACGTCGTCGGCCGACTTGGGAGCGGAGCCGTAGAATGGCACGCCGGCGCTCAGATCGCTTCCCATCTGCACCGCGAGGAAGTTGACCACGCCGCCGCCGAAGCAGAAGCCGGTGGCGCCCAGCTTCCCGTTGGACAGCTCGTGGGCCTTGAGATACCTGGCGCAGTTGAGAAGGTCCGTGCGCAGCTTGCCGCGGTCGAGGCTCCTCTGCATCTTCTTGCCGTCGTCGTCATTGCCGGGATAACCGCCGATGGGCGAGAGGCCATCCGGCGCCAGGGCGAGAAACCCCGCCACCGCGGCACGCCGCGCGACGTCCTCGATATGCGGGTTCAGACCGCGGTTCTCGTGAATGACGAGAACCGCGGGAAACGGGCCCGCCCCGGCCGGCTGGACCAGGTAGCCGCGCATCTTGCCGGAGTTGCCGCCGGGCGAATCGTACGTGACATAGCGCGCCTTGATGCGCTTGTCGGTAAAGGAAATCGTCTGCGCCCTGGCATAGCGCGGCAGCATCGCCTCCGCCATCGCCAGCGCCGACCCGCCGACAACCACGAGGGCGGCCGCGCGCCGGAGGAACTCACGGCGCCCCATGTTGCTGTGGCAATACTCGTCATACAGATCGTAGACCTGCGAATCGATCAGATGCTTGTCCATCGGGGGCCTCCCTGCCCTTGGGCTAGTCGTGCACGGCCTTCGAAATGCTGCCGACGCTCACGCGGTCAGGCAACTCTGTCCCGTTTCCCGAGCACATTCTATGGCGACGAATCCAAAATGCAACCTGACTGGGGCGTCCGCGGCACCGCTACCTCATATCGGCGGCCTGCTGTTCTCGCCGTAGCCCGTCAGCTCCACATACCCCCGCCCTATCCGCGCGCCGCTCTCGGATTCGACCCGGACCGAGCCTTCCCAGTAGAACAGGTCCGGGATGAGTGTGCTCCGGTTCTCCTGATCGGCCAGCCTGGGAGTGATGACGGCGCGGATGGCGGCGTCCGGGATGTCGAGAATCCAGCCGGCGGGATAGGGGGCGCCGGTGGCCGGGCTGGTCCAGCGGCCGGTTGCGTTCAGTTTCCACTCGCCGCGTTTCAGGTAGCGGACCACACCCGCGGGGTCCACCAGGGTGGCGCCGGCGTGGCGGGTCCCGCCGTCGCGGCTTCTGAGAAGATAGAGCATCACCTCGCGGCCGTCGTCGAGCTGCAGACTGAACCAGTCCCACCCTTCGGTGTCCTCGCCGAGTTGGTTGGAGCCGAACTCCTTGTCCATCCAGCTCGTGCCGTTGACCTCCCACTCCTCTCCTTCCAGGCGCACCGTGCCGTTCGCGGCCATGCGGGTGAAGCTGTAGTAGTGGCTGGCTTCGGTGGCGCCTTCCCCTTTCCGGCTCAGGCCACCGGGGCCCTGGAACACCACAGGCTTGAGCGCGCGTGTGGAAAGGCTGAAGCCGAAGGACTTCCCGGCGTCCGCCATGGTGAAGTCAAAGCCGTGGCCGTTCCAGCGGAGCTGCCATTCATCCGGCGTGCCGGGAGGACCGACGCTCCAGGCGAGACGCGGATCGGGATGCCGGCCGAAGCCGCCCAGGAGCGGGGCGGCCCGCACCACCAGCTCGCTGAAGCGGTGCCGGCCGGTGTCCAGTTCGGTCAGCGCGGCATGGCCCATGATAATGTCGCGGGCGGCCCAGGCGGAGCCGCCGTCGGGGGTGTCCCGCAACATGCCGATCCTGAAGAACGTGAACTGAAATCCGAAGCGCCGGACGGGCTCCTCGACGGTGCGCAGGTGGCCGGTTAAGTACCACCATTCGGTCTTGTAGCCTTCACGGGCCCAATGGTCGCGTGGGAATGACCAGACGTAACCCGGTTGAGCCGCAGTCCAGGCATGGGCGGGAGAACCGGCCCAGAGGATGACAACTGCTACGGCAAGGACAACAGCCGAGCCGGCCTGGCCCAGACGTGACCGCAAGTTCGCGCCCTTCGACTTCGCTCGGTTGCACCTCGCTACGCTCAGGACGAACGGATGAGGTTCCCGGCAGTTACCCTCATGGATACTGGTCCTCAAGGCTCTCGATATCCTCAGCACGGCGTTACGCATCCGCATGGCACAACTCGTTGGCCGGCGTGCGGCTGGCCCGGAACGCCGGGTAGAGGCTCGCCAGAACCGCGGCGGCGACGATGGCGAGGGCTTCGCCGGCGAGGGACAGCCACGGCCAGGTCCACTCGATGCTCCAGCCGAAGTAGCTCTTCTGGATGACGAAGATCAGGATCGCGCCCAGGCCGATGCCGCCGGCGAAGCCCAGCACCAGACCCAGGAATGCCATGGCGGTCCCCTTGCTCACGAACAGCAGGAACACCTGCCTGCGAAAGGCGCCCAGGGTGCGGTAGAGGGCGATCTCGCTCGCTTTCTCCTGCGCCACCACCAGGAGCGTCAGGGTGATGGCGCAGGCGGCGATGATCAGGCTCATGACCTGGAGGATCCGGGTCACCGCGAAGGTCTGGTCGAAAACGCGGAGAATGTCCTCCTTCAGGTGGCGGTTGCTGCGCACCCGCAAGGAGCCGCCCGGATGCCGGCTTTCGATGCCCGCCGCCACCGCTTCCGGGTCCGCGCCCGGCCTCAGTTGAAGCGCGATGCTGGTGAGGCCGCCGGGACCCAGGGTTTCCGCCATGAGGCGGAGATCCATGGTGACCGAGCCGCCCTGCGTGTAGTCCCGGTAGATCCCCGACACCGGCAGGCGCACCAGTCCCTCCGGGCCTTCGATCTCTACCTTATCCCCCACCGTGACCGACGCGCTGGAGGACAGCGGCTCGCCGATGAGGATGCCGCGCTCCCGTATCGCGCGCCCCACCACATCCCCGCCCGACAGAAGCGCCAGGCGCTGCCGCGCCGCCGGGCGGCTGAGGTCTACGCCCACCACGGCCACGGGCCGGCCCTCCACGTCCAGGGACAAGCGGCGCAGCGGACCGACTCCCTCCACGTCGGGCCTGCCCGCCAGACGCTCCACGAGTTGCGCGCTCAGGGTCGCGTCCGGCCCGGGCCGCGCTCCGACGGTCGCGGTCACGAAGACGTCGGCGGTGAGTGAACGGTCCACCCAGCGGACCAGGGTCTCGCGGAAACTCTCCACCAGCAGGGTGATGCCCACCAGCAGGCACACCGCCATGGCCAGGGACGACACCGAGAACGAGGTGTTGGCCAGGGTCGCCCCGAGGCTCCGAACGCCGTAGCGGAAACCGAAGTCCGGGACCCGGATCCGCCCGGTCAGGCGCTGGACCAACCACGGGGCGAGGAGCGGCAGGCACAGCATCACGGCGGTGGAAAGGACGAATCCCGTGAGCCGCCAGCGCCAACCGATCAGCCAGTACCACGCCAGCGCCCCGACGACGAGCGCGAGTCCTAGACGGAAGAGCACACGGACGCCGGCCATCGCCGTGGACTGCGCCGGCAAGGTATCCAGCAGCGTCCGCGTGTCCCTGCGCCACACGTCCAGGGCGGGCAGCAAGGTGCCGCTCAAGGCGCCTCCCAGGCCCGCGAACGCGGCCAGCGCCAGGGTGCCGCGCGAGACCTCGAGCGACTCGATTTCCCGGAGCATGTAGACATTGGTCAGGGTGGAGCTCACCGCTTCCAGGTTCCAGACGGCGGTCCAGTAGCCCGCGAAGATGCCGATGACCACTCCCACGACCCCGAGCAACGCGGCCTCGCCCAGGATCAGGGCCAGCACCTGGGCCGGGGTGGACCCCAGGGAGCGCAGCACCCCGAACTCCCTGCGCTGCCACACCAGGCAGGCGCGCATGCTGCTGAACACCAGGAACGTGCCCACCAGGAGGCTGACCAGGCTCATGGCGGTGAGGTTCAACCGGAAGGCGCCCAGTAGCTGCCGGGCCTGGCCGGTGCGCTCCGCCGGGGTCACCGCGTCCGCCCGGCCGCCGAGCCGGTCCTCGATGCGCGCCGCCAGCGCCGCGAGGTCGGCGCCCTCGGCGGCCGTCACGCCGATGCGGTGCAGGGTCCCGGCGCCGCCGAACAGGGACTGGGCGCCGGCGATGTCCATCACCAGCGCCCGTCGGTTTCCAGGCGCTCCCCAGCGCTCGAAGTCGATCAACGCCCCGACCCGGAGCTCCCGCACGCCGGCGCCGTCACGGACCTTGAAACGGTCGCCCGGCACCCATCCCATGGCCCTTGCCAGGTCCGGGGCGGCCGCCGCCCAACCACGACCGCCGACCGCCGCCGCACCCGGCGCGAATCCCGAAAGCGCTTGCTGAAGGTCCGGGGCGGGCGCCAGCAGATCGACGCCAAGAAGCCGCGCGAACGTGCCGGGCCGCCCCTCCACCGCTACCGTGGTCTCGAAGACCGGCCAGGCGGCGGCCACCCCCGGGGTGCCCCGGACCAGCGGGTAGGCCGAGTCCGGAAGGGTCCCGCCCTTGCCGGTGACGACGACGTCGGCGGCCCCGCCGATGGTCTGGACGCCGGCGGCGAACGAAGCGACGGCGCTCTGGTTGAGGATGCGGATGCTGATGACCGAGGCCACTCCCAAGGCAACGCCCAGCACGGTCAGCGCATAGAGCACCGGGTTGGTGCGCCAATGGGCGGTCACGGTCCTGTAGAAATAGCGTACCATCACGTGAAGGCGCCCGGTTCCGGCTCCAGGATGCCGCTATGGAGCCGCAGGATGCTGTCCGCCATGGCCGCCAGCTCGCGGCTGTGGGTGGCGTAGACCAGCGTCGCCTGCTCCTCCGCCACCATCCGTACCATGAGGTCCATCACCACCTGGCCGCTGGCGTCGTCCAGACTTCCCGTGGGCTCGTCGGCCAGCAACAGGCGCGGCCGCCGCAACAGCGCCCGGCAGATGGCCACCCGCTGCATCTCGCCGCCGCTCAGCCCGGCCACGGGATCGTCGGCGCGGTCGGGCAGACCCACCCGCTCGAGCAGGGCAGCCACCCGTTCCCGGAAAGCGCTTTCCCGGGCGCCGGCGATGAGCTCCGGCAGGGCAACGTTGTCCCGCACCGTCAGGTGCGGAAGGAGGTGGAACAACTGGAAGACGAACCCGATCTCGCGCCGGCGGAGCCGGGTCCGGGCGGTCTCGTTGAGACCCTCCAGGGGCGTGCCGCGCACCGCAATCGATCCGCGGGTGGGCACGTCGATGCCGGCCGCCAGGTGCAGCAGCGTAGACTTGCCGCTGCCGCTGCGGCCGACGATGGCCACGGTCTGACCCGAGGCGATCTCGAAGGAGACGTCGCGCAGCGCGTAGCGCTCCGCGGAGCCCGCCCCGTCGTACACCTTCGAGACGTCAGCGAAGGTAAGCGCGGCCGCGTCCATCAGCGGGCGCCGAGCACGTGACGCAGACCCTCTTCCAGGGAACCGTGGCGGAACGCGTAGCCGGAGTCCAGCAGACCGGCAGGCTTCACCCGGGTACTGGCCAGCAGCAACGCATCGGCCATCTCGCCGAACGCCAGCCGGGCCGCGAAACCGGGCAGAGGGAACAGCGTGGGACGCCGCAGCACGCGGCCCAGGGTCTTGGTAAACTCGCGGTTGGTCGCGGCGTTGGGAGCTACCAGGTTCACCGGCCCGGCCGACGATTCGGCAGCCAGCAGATGGGCGATGGCCGCGACGGTGTCGTCCATAGTGATCCAGCTCATGTACTGCCGGCCGTTGCCGACGATACCGCCCGCGCCAAGCCTGAAGGGCGTCAGCATCTTGGCCAGGGCGCCGCCGTCCTTGCTGAGCACGACCCCCAGCCGGGCATGGGCCACCCGGATACCCTTTCCTTCCGCCGCTTCGGTGGCCGCCTCCCACTCGCCGCACACCTCGGAGAGGAAGCCGGAGCCGGCCCGGCTCTGTTCGGTGAGCTCCTCGTCGCCGCGGTCGCCGTAGAAACCGATGGCCGAGGCCGACACCAGCACCCGCGGCGGCCGTTCGAGCCCCGCCAGGGCCGCGGCCAGCAACGACGTGCCCTTCACGCGGCTCTCCCTGATGCGGCGCTTCTTCTCCGCGGTCCAGCGCCCGGTGGCGATGTTGTCCCCGGCCAGGTGGACGACACCGTCGAACCCTTCCAATGCGTCCGGCTCCAGCACCCCGGCCTCCGGGTCCCAGCGAATGTTGCCGGCCCCCGGCGCAGACCGGCCCAGCCGCACCACCTCATGGCCGCCGCCGGCGAGGAACGGGACCAACGCGCTCCCCACCAGTCCCGTCGCTCCGGTCACCAGAATCTTCATCAGCAGGCCTCCCTTGTACATCCTCTTCTTTGCCATGATAGCATTTACGACCGGCCTTCATAGAACCCGCGCGCTGTTTGACTTACCTGACAAGTCTCCTTAAATCGTTCGGTGAACGGGACTTCGGGAATTCACCCCCTCCTATGCTTTCCGTCCTACTAAAACGATGCTGGACAGCCTGCTGAAAAACGTGGAAGCGCGCACCGGTTACTTCGGCGCCTACGGCGGCGCGTTCACGCCGGAGATCCTGCGCACGACCCTTGACGAGCTGATCGCCGCCTTCGAGGACGCGCGCAGGGACCCGTCGTTCTGGGAGGAGTACCGGACGGTCATGCAAACGTACTCGTGCCGCCCCACCCCGCTCACCCACCTCAGGAACCTGAGCGAGGCCCTGGGCGGGCCCGCGATCTACATGAAGCGGGAGGACCTCAACCAGACCGGCTCGCACAAGATCAACAACGTCATGGGCCAGGGGCTGCTGGTGGCGCGCATGGGCAAGAAACGCGTCATCGCCGAGACCGGCGCCGGGCAGCACGGCGTCGCCACCGCCACCATGGCGGCGCGGCTGGGGCTCAAGTGCACCATCTACATGGGCGCGGTGGACGTTGAGCGGCAACGGCCCAACGTCTTCTGGATGGAGCGGCTCGGCGCCGAGGTGGTGTCGGTGGAGGACGGTTCGGCCACCTTGAAGGACGCCATCAACCAGTGCCTGCGGGACTGGGCCTTCTCCATGGACGACACCCACTACGTGCTGGGGACCGCCTGCGGGCCGCACCCGTTCCCGCAGATGGTGGCCTGGTTCCAGCAGATCATCGGTCAGGAGTGCCGCGAGCAGATGCTGGCAGCCACCGGGCGCCTGCCGGACCGGGTGTACTGCTGCGTCGGCGGCGGCTCCAACGCCACCGGCACGTTCCTGGGCTTCCTGGACGACGAGGAGGTGGAGCTCGTCGGAATCGAGGCCGGCGGCGAAGGGCTGGAAACCGGGCGCCACGCCGCCCGTTTGGCGGGCACGGACGGCAGCCCCGGCGTGGCCCAGGGGTACAAGACCTACTTCCTCCAGGACGAGGAAGGCCAGATGCGCCACACCCACTCCGTGGCCGCGGGCCTCGACTACATCGGCGTGAGCCCGATCCTCGCCTGCCTGCGGGAGAGCGGACGGGTCCGCTACGAGGCAGCCACCGACGGCGAAGTGCTGGAGGCGTTCCAGACGCTCCTGCGCCGGGAAGGCATCATCGCCGCCCTGGAAAGCGCCCACGCCGTGGCCGGCGCCATCCGCGAGGCCCCAGGCATGGGCAAGGACAAGACCGTGCTGCTGACCCTTTCCGGCCGCGGCGACAAGGACATCTTCACGATCGGCGACGCTCTCGAGGACGAAAACTGGAAGACCTTCCTCAGGAACAAGGCGTCGAGGCTGTAAATCGTGGGCTCGTCGACGGCGTTGCGCCCCTCCGGGTTTCACCGAACCCCGCGGTAACGGCCCTTTCGAACCGGGCGCCTCGCCCCCGCCTCAATGGGAACACAGTTGCATAGGGCAACACTGGAAAACCACCTGCGCACCGGGCTGGGCCGCGACGACCGGGCAATCCTGTTGATGACCCACCTCGTCGTCGGCTTCCCGTCGCTCGAGGCGAACTGGCGCATGCTCGAGATCATGCAGGAGGTGGAGGTCGACCTCGTCGAGCTGCAGATGCCGTTCAGCGAACCGGTCGCCGACGGACCTACCTTCGTGCGCGCCAACCAGCTCGCCCTCGAGGCCGGACTCTCGGTCGACGAGTACTTCGATTTCATGTCCCGGGCTACCGCGAGCTTTTCCTTCCCCCACCTGATGATGGGGTACTACAACACCGCGTACAAGCTGGGGCACGAGGTTTTCTGCGAGCGGCTGCGCGCCTCGAATGCGGCCGGTTTCATCCTCCCCG
>JAJDTQ010000008.1 GCA_022827045.1 Candidatus Binatia bacterium | reverse complement strand
ATAACCGCGAAGAAGACCTCCGGCATCTCGAACTCGCGCAGGTTCTTGGTGGCCGCCAGCAGCCCCGGGAGGTTGGCGCCCTTGTGGCCGTTGATGATGAGGATCTTCCGGAAGCCGTGCTTCTGCAGGCTGCGACTCATGTCCTGAATCACCGCCATCAACGTCTCGTTACGGAGCGAGATGGTGCCGGGGACGCCCTGTTGGTGCGGCGAGTCGCCGAACCAAAGCGGCGGCGTGCACAGTGTTCCCGTGGCCCGGGCAACGTCCTCCGCCAGGGCGATGGCGATGAGGCAGTCCAATCCCAGGGGCCCGGCCGGGCCGTGCTCCTCGGTGCTGCCCACCGGGCAGATGATGATGTCGGAATCCTCCAGATAGGCCGCAACATCCTCCCAAGTCAGTTCCTGAAGCCATACCGAGCCAAGTTGCGCCATTGTCATCTCCTCCAGTCGTTCACTTGATGGCCAGCGGATTCGTGGGGGAACCCACCGCTCCAGTGACCGGCAGCGCCGGCGCCGTGAACATGAACTCGTAGCGCCCGTCCTCGGCGCAGTCGTCCGCCAGCTCCTCCAGAAAGAATATCTCGCCCACCGTAAGCCCCATGTTGGGGATGCTGATCCAGTGCCACGGCTGGTTGGCCTCCCGAGTCTGGTTGGGCCGCACCTCCACCCCCCAGGTGTCCGTCGCCACCGCTGCCACCTCCCTGGCGTGAAGCCAATCGAGGGTCTCGAAGCCGAGCCCCGGCGCGTCCCCGCCCGGATAGCCGTCCCAGGAGCCCGCGTCCAGCTTGGCCTTCATCTGGCCCGTCCTCACCAGCAGGAAGTCGCCGCGGCCCACTTCCACCTTCTGGCTCTTCATGGCGCGGTCAAGGTCGCGGTTGGTGATGGCGTAGCCGTCCTTGAGCCACTCGCTGCCCTTGGCCCGTGCCACGTCCAGCAATACGCCGCGGCCCACCATCTTGTCACGGGTCTTCTCGATGCCGTTCCTGGCGGCGCCGCCGGTAGTCACCAGGCGGCAGTCGTAGCCGTTGTACATGCGGTCTTCGTAGAAGATGTGCGCCAGCCCGTCCCACTGGGTGCCGGCCTGGAGCGGCATGATGATGACGTCGTCCGCGCCCCGGATGCCCCGGTGATCCAGCACGCCGGAATAGGCGTCGGTGCCGGTGCGGAGCATGAGGTGTATGGGATTGAAGCGGCCCATGGCCGGGTAGTTGCTCTTGCCGCCCTGAGGCCCGTTGGCGTCGAAGGCCAGGGCGAGGGAGAACACCCGGCCTTTGCGCACGAGTTGCGCGGCGGCGACGATGTCCTCGGGCGTGGTGAAGTTGAGGGTGCCGATCTCGTCGTCCTTGCCCCACCGGCCCCAGTTGCGCAACCGCTTGGCCGCCTGCCGGATAAGCTCCATGGTCAGTTTGCGCCTTCGAGTCGCCAAGCCTGTCTCCTCTGGTCCGCGGGTTGAAACCGTGTCGAGGATAACCTATGAATTTCCGGTATGTCGTACGCCGTCGACAACGGCAAGGGTCAGAAGGTGATGCTCGGCTTCGTGGTGCGACGCTGCGCCAGGGAACTCGGCCACACCCCCACCCCTCACGAGTTCGCCGCCTGGGCCAACAACCAGAGCCTGGACGGAGAACGCTACAACATCTTCGGCCAAGCCATCTCGGCCGAAGCCGCGAAGGTCATGCTGCGCCGGCTCGACCGGCTCGTGACCATCCGCTCCCGCGAAGTCATCGTCCGCCAGCCGGACGCGGGCTAGGGGCCCCTCAGGAAGCCTTCCGCACCGCGTGGCTGATATCGATGTTGTAGAGCCTCGCGCCGTTCTCCCGCAGGATCTTGGTCTTGACGGCCTCGCTCATGTCTTCGCGCTGCTTCAGGTAATCGCTGGACAGGACCTCACGGTCGCCGTGAGGCATGTCCGAGCCGTAGACCACCTGCCCGTCGCCCACCAGTTCCACCACCTGGGGCAGCAGCGTGTCCTCCACCTCGGCGCTCAGGTAGAGATTGCCCTGCCGCATGTATTCCATGGGCGCCAGCTTGGCCTTGGGAACCGTGTCCGGGAGGATATCGGCGAGGAAGTTCCCGGAGTGTCCGAACCGGTGGTCCAGGCGATCCAGCATGAAATGGATCCACTGGCAGCCGGCCTCCAGGAACCCCACCCGCAGGGTCGGGTAACGGTCCAGCAGGCCGCTGTTGATCATCGACGAGAAGCCCAGCAGCACCGGCATGAGAAACGCGTTGACCGACGAAGGATAGATGTGGGTGAAGAGGCCGCTCAGGGCCGGCGTGGCCCAGCCGACGTGGATGGCCAATGTCAGGTCCCGCTCCACCAAGGCTTCGTAGAAAGGCAGAAAAGCCGGGTCGTCGAGCAGCCGGTCCCCGACGGTGCCCAGCAGCATGACGGCCACGGCGCCGAGGTCGTGGGCTTCCTTGACCTGCTGCACCGCCCCCTCGACGTCGTCGAGGTTCACCACCGCGGCCCACTTGAGCCGTTCATGATCCCCGATCTGGTCGCCCAGGAAACGGTTATACGCGGTGCTCATGGCGGTCACGAGCGCCGGGTTCGCGGCCAGCGGATAGGCGAGGAAAAGCGTCGGATAGAGGACCTGGAGCGAGATCCCTTCCTTGTCCATGGCCTCGATCCGTTCCTTGACGCCGTGGATCTCCATGCTACCGATGGTGTCGGACTTCTTCTGGGCGTGGGGCGTCTTCTTGCCCTTGTAGCTGGCCGGGGTGCCGAGGTTGTGGGCGCCGCGGCCGACGCGGCGCGGGTACATCTGCTCCTCGATCATCCAGTAGACCATCTGGTCGATGGCCACCACGCGCGGGCGCTGAGCCCGGAATGCCGGATCGAAGTATTTGTCGCTGAATGTGGCTTCGCTTTCCTCGACGTGTCCGTCCGCATCGACCAAGTACATGGTTCACCTCCGTGTGTTGCGCCGGCCCCTCGGTCATCATGGGCGCGACCCCTCTGGATGTAACTCAAACGCATGGGGCAGTTCAAGGCTGAGATGGCGTTTATCGGCCGTGTCCCGTTGACACGGCGCCGAAAAATTCCTAGGGTGCAGGACTTTCCGGGCTGATCCTTCCGTTCACCGGAATGCCGTTAAAAGGAGGGCAAGAAATGATTCGACTGGTTTCGAGTTTCCTGATCGCTCTGTTCACCCTGGCGGGCGCCGCCATGGCGCTGGCCCAGAACATGCCGACGGTGCAGATGTCGTCGTTCGACAAGCCGTCGTTCGGTCATACGACGGCGTCCCTGATCGAGGCCAACGAGTTCGACAAGAAGCACGGCGTCGACATCCAGTGGGTCTTCAAGCAGGGGCGCGCGGCCAACACGGACTTCGCCACCGGCAGGGACAAGATCACCATCGCCTCGGCTCTCCTGTCGGAAGCCAACCGCCGGCTCAAGGGCGTGAAATCGGTTTATCTCTTCAACGTGCTCAACGGGCACGGCGCGCTGCTGACCATGGACCCCGAGATCAACAGCATCGCGGACCTCGAGGGCAAGAGCCTGGGGGCGTTCACCGTCACCACCAACTACGCCATGTTCCGCTACTTCGCCCAGAAGGCGGGGGTCGACCTGAACAAGGTGTCGATCCAGTCCACCAACACCGGCGGATTGGCAACCCTGCTGATGGCCAAGCGAGCCGACGCGGTGCACTTCTGGGAGCCCAACTACTCCAAGATGCTGGTGAGCAACCCCGGCAAGCTCAAGATGATCGAATATTTCCACCAGTGGCAAGCCATACACGGGTCGCCGCAGAGGGGCTTCCTCGGCATCGCGGCGCATCAGGACTGGATCGACGCCAACAAGGCGCTGATCCCGAAGATCTACAAGGCCTTCGAGGAGCTGGCGAAGTGGCTGCCGACGCATCATGACGAGGCGGCGACGATCATAGAGAAGGCCGCCGGCGTGCCCAAGCAGGCGTTCCTGATGGCGCTGTCTACTGCCCGCTATCCGCTCGACGTGGTGCCCGCGGCGGAGATCGAGAACAACATCAAGGCCCTGTTCCAGGCCGGCATCGACAGCGGCTACATGAAGCAGATGCCGGACGACGGCATCATCTACCGGGGCAAGGTCCGTTAGCCGCGCGCCGCGTCCCGAATGGAATCCGACGCACCCCGCACCGCCTTGTCCCCGGCGCAGGCCCAGGAGGCGTGGCATTCGCGCCTCCTGGGCCTCATGGCCGCCCGGAAAGAGCCGATCATCTCGTTTGCCGTGATCCTGGTGTCCTGGCAGATCGCCTCCTTCTTCCTGCCTCCGTACCTGATTCCCAGCGTCGACGTCATCGTCGCCGCCTTCATCGAGATCGTCGTCAACATCGGCCTGCTGGGGGACGTGCTGATCACCATGGGACGGATCTTCCTGGGACTCGTCCTGGCCTTCATCAGCGGCACCATCCTGGGCGTGTTCATGGGCTTCACCCAAACGGTGGAGAAGCACACCCTGCCGGTGCTCCACTTCATCATGGGCATACCGGCGCTCTCCTGGGTGGTGTTCGCCATCATCTGGTTCAGCCACGTGGAGACCCGCATCGCCTTCATCCTGCTGGCCGGCAGCCTGCCCAACTATGCGCTCATCATCCACGACGGCATCAAGAGCATCTCCAAGGAGTACCTGGACATGCTGCGGGCCATGCGCCCGACGCGAAAGCAGCTCTTCTCCAAGCTGATCCTGCCGGGCATGATCCCCGCGGTGCTCACCGCCTGGAAGGTGAACCTCGGGCTGGCCGCGCGGGTGGTCATCGTCGCCGAGTTGGTGGGCGCCAGCCGGGGCGTGGGCAACAAGCTTCTGCTGGCGCAGGAGCTGTTCGAGATGCCCAAGGCCATCGCCTGGACCCTGGTGCTGGTCACATTCCTGCTCATCACCCAGTTCGTCATTCTCCTTCTGGAGCACAAGCTGCTGCGCTGGCGCCCCGCGAAGGAGGGAGGAATGGCCACATGAGCGCCGCCGAGCCGGTCGTCCAGATGCGGGACGTAAGCAAGGTGTTCACTTCGGTGGACGGCGACCGCTTCACGGCGGTGGAGAGCCTCGATCTCGAGGTGGGCAGCGGTGACATCGTCGCAATCGTGGGCAAGACGGGTTGCGGCAAGTCAACGGCGTTCAACCTTCTCCTCGGCCTGGAGCAGGCTACCACGGGATCCATCGAGCTCCTGGGACACGACCCCTACTCGGAGTTCGACTGGTTCCGCTCCAAGCTGGGCGTCATCTTCCAGACCGACCGCCTGCTGCCGTGGCGCACGGCGCTCGAAAACGCCCGGGTGGGCCTTGAGATCCTCGATTTCGGTGAAAAGGAGCAGAACGACATCGCCCTGCAGTGGCTGCACAAGCTGGAGCTACAGGGGTTCGAGGACGCCTACCCCCACGAGCTGTCCGGCGGCATGCGCCAGCGCGTGGGCATGGCCCGCGCCTTCTGTCTCTCGCCGGAGATCTTCTTCGCCGACGAGGCGTTCGGGCACCTGGACCAATCCACCGCCAAAAGGCTGCGCGAAGTCTTCCTGGAACTGGTCAATGAAAGCCAAAAGACCTGCCTCCTCATCACCCACAACATCCACGAGGCCCTGGAGATCGGCTCGCGCCTCGTAGTCCTCGGCAAGCCCGGCAGGGTCCTCGCCGACATGGAGACCCCCACCAACGCCACCCGGGCGGAGATGGCCGAGTTCGAGGACCAGGTCCTCGACATCATCGAAAACAACGAAGCCGTCGGGTAAGGGGTGACCGCCCCTCACCCTGACCCTCTCCCAAGGGGAGAGGGAACGGTTCGATGCGGCCTCCGACCTCTTTCTCTGGGAGAGGGTTGGGGTGAGGGCTGTCCGGGACTCTACCCCAGCATGCGGTCCGGCAGCCAGAGGGAGATCTGCGGGAAGGCCACCAGGATGACGAGGGTGACCACGTCCATGAGGAAGAACGGCAGGATGCCCTTGAAGATCTCCTCGAGGCGCACCATTCCATGGGCGGCGGCGTTCACGGTGTAGACGTTCATTCCCACCGGCGGGGTGATGAGACCGATCTCCGAGGTCTTGATCACCAGCACGCCGAACCAGATGCCGCTGAAGCCCATCTGGATGATGATGGGGAAGACGATGGGCAGGGTGATGGCCATCATCGCGGCCGGGTCCATGAACATGCCCAGGAACACGTAGAGCAGGAGGAAGCCGGACAGGACCAGATGGCGCGGCATGCCGGAGCTCACCAAGTAGTCGGCCAACCGCGGGCCGACGTTGGTGATGGCCAGGAAGCGGCTGAAGATGTAGGCGCCGATGATGATGGTGAAGAGCATCGTGGTGGACGTGGCGGTGTCCAGCACGGTGTTGCGCAGCCTCTCGCGCGAGAAAGCGCCCTTGGCGATCATGATCACGAACGCGCCGAAGGCGCCGAAGGCCCCCGCCTCGGTGGGAGTGGCGATGCCCAGGTAGATGGCGCCCATGACCACGATGGAGAGCGTGACGATGCCCCACACCCGGTACAGGGACAGGAGCTTCTCCCTCAACGGCGGCCTTTCCTCGAGGATGGGCGCTATTTCGGGCCGGAGCCGGACCCAGCATGAGATCATGCCCATATAAATCAGCGCGGAGAGGACCCCCGGAATGAAGCCGGCGATGAGCAGCTTGCCGATGGACTGCTCGGTAATGATCCCGTAGATGATCATGAGACCGCTGGGGGGGATCAGCGCTCCCAGGGTCCCGGAAGCCGCGATGGCGCCGGTGGCAAGCCGCTTGTCGTAGCCGTACTTGGTCATTTCCGGCAGGGCCACCTGGGTGAAGGTCGCGGCCGTGGCCACGCTGGAGCCGCAGGCGGCCGCAAACGCGGCGCAGCTCGCCGTGGTGGCCATGGCAAGGCCGCCGCGGACCCGTCCCAGCCACTTGTGAACCACCGAGTAGATGTCTGCGCTCAAGCCGCCGTAGTTGGCGAACTGGCCCATCAGGATAAAGACGGGGATGGCGAAGAACGTGAAGTTGGCCACCACCTTGTACGGGGTCGTCCGCAACAGACCGATGCCGGCGGCCCAGCTGTCGGTGAGCATGACGAAGCCCAACACCCCGACCAGCCCCAGCGACACGGCCACGTGAAGGCCGCACAGGAGCAGGAAGATCAGAAGAAAGACGCTGATGATCGCCAGGAAGGTTGGGTCCATGTGATGTCTACCCCGGGGTTATGAGACTGCGAAAATGCTTCCAGGCGTCTCTCAACATTTGAATGGCGATGAGGGTGGCGCCGAAGGGGATGGCGAGCTTGGGCGGGTAGACCGGAATCTGCACCAGTCCGTCGGACGCCTCGCGGTATTCCAGGGCGGAGAGCCCGGCATGCCACGACTGCCACGCCATCAGCACGAAGAACACCGCCGCGATCAGGAGCACGAACACCGCGAGTCCGTCCCCGACCTTCCCGGGCAGCCGCTGCGTCACCAGCTCCACGCAGATGTGCCGCTTGGTGAGCTGCACGTACGCCAGGCTGAAAAAGACCACGAACACGATGAGGAACTCCGTGAACTCCAGCGTCCCAGGGATGGGACTCGAAAACACGTAGCGCCCGGTGACGTCCACCGTGATCAGCAGCATCATGAAGAACAGCACGTAACCGCTGATCTCGTTCAGGAAAGTCATGAACCGGGTCATCCAGGTGTGGTCACCTTCCGGCGCCGCGAAACCCGGTGTTCCGGCGGATTCAAGAGTATCCTTAGATGGTTCCAAGACAGTCTGACCCCGTGACGGTGTGCGGGGACGGCATCACCGCCGCCCCCGCAGCCGCGTGTTTGTATGGAAGGGGGTTACCCCCCGGCCCATGACCGGTGTTATTCGCCGCGAAAGACGGCAAGAGTCTTCTTGCCGGGCAGGCCCAGCTTCTCCATGCTGGCCACCCAGTCCCCGGCGATCTTCTTGACGCCCGGGCTGTTCTTCCACTTCTCCCTGTCCGATGCCGAGAAGTCGACGATCTTGACGCCCTTGCCCTTGAGGTACTTCTGGAACTTGGTGTCGTCGTCCTTCATCGCCTGGGCTTCCCACTTGCCGACCCGCTCACCCTCTTCCAGGAGGATCTTCTGGTGCTCCTTCGACAGGGAGTCCCACTTCCTCTTGTTGATGGTGAAGGTGTTGATACCCGCGATGCAGCCCATCTCGATCTTGCTCATGTACTTGGCCACCTCATAGGTCTTGAACCGCTGGGCCGCCTCGAAGGAGAGGATACGCGCATCGATCGTCTTGCGCTGCAGCGCCTCGTACATCTCGCCGCCGGTGGTGCTCACCGGGATCCCGCCCCCCGCCTTGATGGCCTTGGGCGCGATGCGGCCGAAGGTACCGACCTTCTTGCCCTTGAGCTCCGCCAGGTTGGTGATGGGGTAGTGGGCCACGAGCTGGTAGCTCGCCGTGGCGGTCATGCCCACCACCACGTGGCCGAACTTGGCCAGCTCCGCGCTGGCCTCCGGGATCTGCGCGAGC
>JAJDTQ010000073.1 GCA_022827045.1 Candidatus Binatia bacterium | reverse complement strand
GGCCCTGAAGGCCCCTGGCATCCACACTGGTTGACGTTGGAGCGGGAAACGGGATTCGAACCCGCGACCCCGAGCTTGGAAGGCTCGTGCTCTAGCCAACTGAGCTATTCCCGCAAAAAACGACTCCTTCGCTCCAGAGTCCTGCAACTGATGGTGGAGAGGGGAGGATTCGAACCTCCGAAGCCGATCGGCGGCAGATTTACAGTCTGCTCCCTTTGTCCACTCGGGAACCTCTCCCCGATTCGCCTCTATGAGTTCTTGCGCGGATCGGACGGGCTTCGACAGGCCTCGTTCAACAAATTCGCTCACGTGGAGCTGGCGATAGGATTTGAACCTACAACCTGCTGATTACAAATCAGCTGCTCTACCGTTGAGCTACGCCAGCGGATCAACGCCTCGCGCTCAAGAACAAAATAGCCACACGAACCCTGTCCCTCTTCCGCAAAACAGGGTACATGATGGCTACAGATTATCGGGATTTTAAGCATTTGTCAGAGTAAATGTCAACGGGGCCCGCGCGTATCCGTCGAAATTCGCTGCCTCGTCACCTCGTAGGCAAAGACGCCCCAGGCGACGCCGACGTTCAACGAACCGATCCGGCCGCTCATGGGGATCGAGACCAGGAAATCGCAGCTTCGCCGGATCAACGGCCGGATGCCGCGTTCCTCGCCGCCCAAGACCACGGCCAACTTTTCCGGATAGACCACGTCGGAAGCCCGGCTCTCCGCCTCGGCGTCGAGCCCGACCAGCCAGTAGCCCCGTTCCCGCAACGCCAGGAGCCCCCGCAGGAGGTTGGGAACACGGTAAAGCCGGACGTGGTGGACGGCGCCGGCGGAGGCCTTGATTACCGCGCCGGTAACGCCCGCGGCACGGTCCCTGGGAATAACGACGCGGCCGACACCCATGGCCTCGCAGGTGCGCAGGATGCCGCCGAGGTTCCGGGGGTCGACGACTCCGTCCAGGAAAAGCACGCAATCGGCGGCCGCGGACGGCGGCGCGGCCAACAGCTCATCGAACGACCCGTAAGCGAAGGGAGCCACCCGCGCGGCGACTCCCTGGTGGTTCGCACCGTTGGTAAGCGCGTCCAGCGAGCGCGCGTCCATCGCCGAAACCCGGCAACCCTCCCGGCGAGCCGCCTGCTCCACCCTGCCCACGGAGGAACCGCGGTCGCCGGGCACCAGCAGCACCTCGATGACGTCGCCGGGCGCCGCCTGGAGCTTCTCCAGCACGGGATGGATCCCGTACACCAACACGGGCTTGGCCCCGCGAACTCCTTCCCCGCGTTTTGTCCGGTCAATCCCCATACCCGTCCGCGGGTCGGTTCCGCCGTGCCATCGGCGGATTGAGGAATTCATCAAAGAAAGCTACCATGCCGGTGTGCATCGGACCCTGAGCGTCTATGTAGCCGGTCAGATCGTCCCGCCCTTCCTGGTCGGACTCTTCGCGTTCACCCTCGTATTCCTCGCCGGCCGTATCGTCCGTCTCGTCGAGCTCGTCGTCAGCCGTGGCGCGTCCGCCGGCCAGATCACCAAGCTCTTCGCCCTCATCCTGCCGACGCTCCTGGAAACGACGCTGCCCATGGCCTTCCTGCTGGGAATTCTGTACGGCTGCGGCCGCCTGACGCGGGACAACGAGACGCTGGCCTTGAAGGCGTGCGGCGTCGGTCCGTTCCACTTCCTGATCCCCGTGGGCCTGGTGGCGTTGGCGGCCTCCCTGCTCACCCTCGGTTTGTCGGTCTTCGTAAGACCCGCCGCCAATCTCGCCGTCAAACAGGAGCTTTACTCGATTGCACAGAGCCGCGCGGGATCGCTGCTCAAGGAGAAGGTGTTCAACGACGTCTTCCCCGACGTGCTGATCTACGTCGACAGGATCGTTCCCCCGGGCAACACCTTCCAGGGAGTGTTGATCGTCGACCAAAGGGACCGGAACGCCGAGAATATTATCATCGGACGGGTCGCGCTGCTACTTTCCGATCCGGGCTCCATCGGCCTGAGACTGTACGACGGCACGGTCCACGAGCGAAGGAAGAAGCGCGCCGGCTTCAGCCAGACGTCATTCAACGTCTACAACCTGCACCTGGAGCTGGATCCCCTCCTGGCGCCGCTGACCCCGGGGCGGCGGAGCCCCGAGGATATGTCGCTGCCGCGGCTGCGAGACGCCATACGGTCAAAGGCCGCGCAGGGGGCGGACGCCGTACGGGAAATCATGGAGATGCATCGGCGATTCGCTTTCCCGTTCGCGCCGCTGGTCTTCGCCCTCCTGGGCATCGCCATCGTCCTGACGCCCAACCGGCGGCCGGCGGGACGTTCCCACGGGGTTGCATCGTGCCTCGCCTGGCTGTTCGCCTACTACGCCCTGCTTTCCACGGGCACGGCCATGGCGGAGACCGGCAGGATCCCGCCCGGTCTGGGGCCGTGGCTGCCGAACCTGCTCGTGGGGCTCATCGCCATCTACCTGTTCGTCAGGGCGCTGAAGGAATCGCCGTCACGCTTCCTACGCCGGGCGCGGGACCTGCTCCGGTCCCTGGGCCGGAGACTCACGCCGGCGCGCGAGGTGCCGGAGAAATGATCCACTCCAAGGGACGCTTTCCGAGCCCGCCCCTGGGAAGCATCCTCGACAGGTACCTGCTGGCGCTGTTCTCGCGCGTCTTCGTCGCTACGCTCGCCGTGGTCGTCCTGTTGCACCTGGCGGGCGACGTCTTCAATCGGGTCGACAACCTGATGGGGAGCAACGCGACGCTGTCGACCTCCGTTCAATACTTCATCCACCGGATGCCCCTCCTGGTATCCCGAGGCATCGGCTTCGCCGCTCTGTTCGCCGCGTTCCTGACCCTCGGTTCGCTGTCGCGCCGGCACGAACTGGTCGCCATCCGCGCCTGCGGCCTCAGCCTGCATCGCGTCACGGTGCCGTTGCTGCTGGCGGCTCTCGGAATCAGCGTCGGGACGTTCTTCTGGAACGAAACCGCGGTGCCCTTCGCCACCAGGACGGCCAAGCAGATCTACGACGTGAAGGTGCGGGGGAAACAGCTCCAGTCCGTGTTCGGCAACAGGGAGATCTGGATGCGCAGCAACGGCGACTTCATCAGGGCCGACGACTTCGACACCGACCGCGGCCGGCTCCACGGCTTGGTGATCTACCGCATCACCCCGGAATTCAAGCTGGGCGGAGTCATCGAAGTGCCCGCCGCGAGCTGGGACGGGACCCATTGGGTCCCCGAGGGGGGCACGCAGTGGCGTTTGCCGGAGGACGGAGCCGTCAGCCGCCTGCCGGTGGGAGCGACGCTTCCTCTGAAGGAAGGACCCGACGACTTCCGGATCTTCGCGCGTTCGCCCGACGAGTTCAGCTACTTCGAGTTGAAAGCCCGGATCGGCGACCTCCGGAACAAGGGCGTCGACACGGTTCGCGACACCGTCAACCTGCACGCCAAGGTGGCGATCCCGCTGGTCATTCCGCTGACCATTCTTCTGGCGGCGGGGTTGGCGACGAAACCCGGGAGAAAAGACAACCTCGTCGTGAACTTCGGACTGGCCGTCGCCTTCGGGTTCGCCTATTGGGTGCTTCTGGGCTTCTGCGTATCGCTGGGCAAGGCGGGGGCAATGCAGCCGTGGCTTGCCGCCTGGTCGCCCAATCTGCTGGTGGGATTGTTGAGCCTGTATCTCTACACGGGCTCGGAGTGAGCGGCGAAGTTGACGATCAGCGCTTGGAGAACTGCGGCCGTTTCCGGGCCTTGTGCCGCCCGTACTTCTTGCGCTCCACCGCACGCGGGTCACGGGTGACGTAACCGGCCTTCTTCAACGGGCTGCGAAAACCCTCGTCGACCTGCATCAGGGCCCGGGTGACTCCGTGCCGGATGGCGCCGGCCTGACCCGAGCTTCCGCCGCCCTTGACGTTCACGAGGAGATCGAAATCGCCCAATGTCCGGGTCACGTGGAAGGGCTGGCGAACGATCATCCTGGCGGTTTCACGGCCGAAGTAGTCTTCCAGCACGCGATTGTTGATCCGGATGTCTCCGTTGCCGCGCTTCAGGTAGACCCGTGCCACCGAGGTCTTGCGTCTGCCGGTTGCGTAAACGAACTCGTCTGCCATATTCGTGAACCTGTCCTCGGCCGCGACACGCCCCTACGCGCTCTCGAGGGGCTCGGGCAACTGGGCCTGATGCGGGTGGTCCGGGCCGCCGTACACCTTCAACTTGTTGAGCTGACCCCTTCCGAGCCGGTTCTTCGGGAGCATGCCCTTCACTGCCAACCGCACCACCGCCTCCGGCTTCTTGGCTCGCATCTCCGGCAGAGTCGTGGTCCGCAATCCGCCGGGATACCCGGTATGGCGATAGTAACGCTTGTCGGTCTCCTTGGCCCCGGTCAGCTTGACACGCTCCGCGTTCACGACGATGACGAAGTCGCCCGCATCAAGGTGAGGGCTGAAGGACGGCTTGTGCTTCCCGCGCAGTACCCTGGCGATTTCGGTCGCCATCCGTCCAAGCACCTTGTCCTGGGCATCGACGACGTACCAGCGGCGCTGAGCAAGGGACTCCGCCTTTGTCATTTGTACCGTTCGCATATCGCAAGTTGTGGCGGGGCCGACGAGACTCGAACTCGCGACCTCCGGCGTGACAGGCCGGCGTTCTAACCAGCTGAACTACGACCCCGTTCAGGAAAGGGAACGTATAACGGTAATCCGGGGAGAATGCAACCCTTTGCCCTCACCCGGCCTTCGGCCACCCTCTCCCAGGGGGAGAGGGGTTGAATTTGGGACGGGTCGAGCCGGCCTTCGGCCACCCTCTCCCATAGGGAGAAGGGTTTTGTGTTTGTCGGGTGCCAGGGAATGGGCGGTACAGGACTTGAACCTGTGACCCCCGGCTTGTAAGGCCGATGCTCTCCCAACTGAGCTAACCGCCCGAAGGCTCCGGACGGAAACCCGTCCGGGAGTGCAGGGATCCTGCCGCGGCGCGCACGCCCGCGGCAGGCCGGAATCATGCTCCGGTCACTGGGGAAGACTGGGCCTGGACTCGGTGTCCTTCTTCTCGAACCCGGCGGGCGCATCGGCCGGAACATCGTCCAGTTCGTGGGGGGTGAACAGCGCCTCCGGATCACTGACCACGAGAGCCCGTTTGAGGACGTCGTCCATGTGCGAGACCAGGATCAACTCCACGCCCTTGAGTATGGTGGCCGGGATCTCGTTGATGTCCTTCTTGTTCTCTTCGGGGATGAGCACTGCCTTGATGCCGCCGCGATGAGCGGCGAGGACCTTCTCCTTCAACCCGCCGATGGGCAGCACGTTGCCCCGGAGCGTGATCTCGCCGGTCATCGCCACGTCGTGATAGACGGGGATGCGCGTCAACGCCGACACCAGCGAAGTCGCCATGGTGATGCCCGCCGAAGGCCCGTCCTTGGGAATCGCTCCCTCCGGCACGTGGATGTGGATGTCGTTCTTCTGGTAGAAGTCCTTGTCCAACCCCAGGTCCTGCGCCCGCGAGCGAACGTAGCTCATGGCCGCCTGGGCCGACTCCTGCATGACGTCGCCGAGCTTGCCGGTGATGGTCAACTGGCCCTTGCCGGGCATGATGGACACTTCGGTGGACAGCAACTCGCCGCCGAGCTCGGTCCAGGCCAGACCGGTGCTGGTGCCGATACGGTGCTCTTCGTCAGCGATGCCGTAGCGGAACTTGTGCGGCCCCAGGTACTTCTGGAGGTTCCGGCCGCCCACGGTGGTCTTCGACGCGCGGTCGTTCTTGACCACGTCCACCGCGACCTTCCGGCAAATGGAGGCGATCTCGCGCTCCAGGTTCCGGACCCCCGCCTCCTTGGTGTAGTGCCGCACGAGACCCAGAATGGCGCTGTCCGACATGAGGATGTTCTCGTCGTTCAGCCCGTTGGCCTCCCGCTGCTTCACCACCAGGTATTTCTTCGCGATGTTGAGCTTCTCCAGCTCCGTGTAACCCGCGATCCGGATGATCTCCATGCGATCCTGCAACGGCCGGGGAATGCCGTCCAGGGTGTTCGCCGTGGTGATGAACATGACCTTGGAAAGATCGTAGTCCAGGTCCAGATAGTGATCGTTGAAGGCCTGGTTCTGTTCCGGGTCCAACACCTCCAGCAGGGCCGAGGACGGATCTCCACGGAAGTCCATGGACATCTTGTCCACCTCGTCCATCAGAAAGACCGGATTGCTCGACTCGGCCTTCTTCAGGGACTGGATGATCTTCCCCGGCAACGCGCCGATATAGGTGCGGCGATGTCCGCGAATCTCGGCTTCGTCACGCACGCCGCCGAGCGACACGCGAACGAACTTCCGGCCCGTTGCACGCGCGATGGAACGCCCCAGGGAGGTCTTGCCGACGCCCGGAGGCCCCACCAGACACAGGATCGGCCCCTTGATCTTGCCCACCAGCGTTTGAACCGCCAGATACTCGAGGATCCTTTCCTTGACCTTGTCCAGCCCGTAGTGATCGTCTTCCAGCACCTTCTCGGCTTCGGTGATATCGAGCTTGTCGTCGGTATACTCCGACCACGGCAGACTGAGTATCCAGTCGATGTAGTTGCGGACCACCGTTGCCTCGGCGGACATGGGCGACATCATCTTGAGCTTCTTCAGCTCCTTCTCCACCTTTTCCTTGGCTTCCGCGGACAGCTTCTTCTGCTTGATCTTCTCCTCGATCTCCTGCATCTCGTTCTTGAACTCGTCCTTCTCGCCAAGCTCCTTCTGGATCGCCCGCATCTGCTCGTTCAGATAGTACTCCTTCTGGGAGCGCTCCATCTGTTTCTTGACGCGCGACCGAATCCGGCGCTCCACCTCGAGGATCTCGATTTCCGCCCGCAGATGGCCCAGCACCTTCTCCAGCCGCTCGGTGGCGTTGACGGTCTCCAGCAGTACCTGCCGTTCCTCCAGCTTGATTCCGAGATGCCCGGTAATGGTATCGGCCAGCTTGCCCGGTTCCTCGATGGAGGACACCGACATGACCATCTCCGGGGGAATCTTTTTCTTGACCTTGACGTAGTTCTCGAAGGCGCTGTGGACCTCGCGCACCACCGCGCCCACTTCCGTGCCCTGCTCCACTACGTCGTCCAGCTCGTCCACCTCAACCAGAAAGAACTCGGGATGCGTCAGGTACCGCGAGATCCTTCCACGCCGCTTGCCTTCGACCAGGACCTTGACGGTCCCGTCCGGCAGCTTGAGCATCTGGACGACGTTTCCGAGCGTCCCGATGGGGTAGATGTCGTCCTCGCTGGGCTCGTTGGTTCTCGCGTCCTTCTGCGACGCGAGAAAAATCGCCGTCTGCTTCCGGGACGCCTCCTCGAGCGCCCGGATCGATTTCTGCCGCCCGACGAAGAGGGGCACGACCATGTGCGGGAAGACGATGATGTCCCGAAGGGGCAGCAACGGTGCCTGCACGGTGTCGTCCACTCCCTGCTCGTCATCGTCCTTCTTGTCGCTGCGAAATAGCATGGGCACCCCCGGTTACGCGCTCTCCGCCGCCTTCGAGTAGACTACCATAGGAGGTTCGTTGCGGGCCATCACCTCCTCGGTAATGACCACCTCCTTGATGTTGGGCTGGGAAGGCATCTCGTACATCACGTCGAGCATGGTGTTTTCCATGATCGCTCTCAGGCCCCGAGCCCCCGACTTCCGTTTCATCGCTTCCCGTGCAATAGCCCAAAGCGCCTCGTCTGTAAAGTTGAGGTGCACGCCCTCCATCTCGAAGAGCTTGCAGTACTGCTTGGTGAGGGCGTTTTTCGGTTCCTTGAGGATCTGCACCAGCGCCTCCTCGTTGAGCTCGTCCAGCGTGGCGATCACCGGCAACCGGCCGACGAACTCCGGAATCAGTCCGAACTTGAGAAGATCCTCGGGCTGCACGTCGTGGACCACCTTGGCGTCGGGACGGATCTCGACCTCCGTCTCGTTGCTGCCGAACCCGAGCCGCCTGCGCCCGGTGCGCTTGCGGATGATGTCCTCGATCCCCACGAACGCCCCGCCGCAGATGAACAGGATATTGGTGGTGTCGACCTGCAGGAACTCCTGCTGCGGATGCTTCCGCCCGCCCTTGGGCGGAACGCTCGCCATGGTGCCCTCGATGATCTTGAGCAGCGCCTGCTGCACCCCTTCACCGGACACGTCCCGGGTGATCGACGGGTTCTCCGACTTCCGCGAGATCTTGTCTATCTCATCGATGTAGACGATGCCCCGCTGCGCCTTTTCAACGTCGTACTCCGCGGATTGAAGCAGGTTGAGAATGATGTTCTCGACGTCTTCGCCCACGTAGCCGGCCTCCGTCAGGCTGGTGGCATCCGCGATGGTGAAAGGAACCTGCAGGAGCCGGGCCAGCGTCTGCGCCAGCAGGGTCTTGCCCGAGCCGGTGGGACCCAGCAGGAGGATGTTGCTCTTCTGCAGCTCCACGTCGCCGGTGAGCATCTGGTTGTCGATTCTCTTGTAGTGGTTGTGCACGGCCACCGCGAGAATCTTCTTGGCGGGATCCTGGCCGACCACGTACTGGTCGAGGACGCGCTTGATCTCGACGGGCTTGGGGACGCCCGACGACGACGCGATGGAGTCCTCGTGTTCACACTCTTCGGCGATGATGTCGTTGCACAGATCGATGCACTCGTCACAGATGTAGACCGTCGGGCCCGCGATCAGCTTGCGCACCTCGTCCTGGCTCTTGCCGCAGAACGAACAGACGAGACTGCCGGATCGATCATCCCCGTGCTTTGGCATTGAAAGCTCCCCTTCACTCCTTCGCGGTTACGTCAAGGCGGCTGGTGATCACTTCATCCACCAACCCGTATTCCAAAGCCTGCTGGCCCGTCATGAAGAGGTCCCTGTCGGTGTCGCGCTCGATCCTCTTGAGCGACTGGCCCGTATGCTTGACGAGAATCGCGCCGAGCTCTTCCCGCATCCGGAGAATCTCCCTGGCCTGGATATCGACGTCGGCCGCGGTCCCCTGAAAGCCGCCCAGCGGTTGGTGAATCATGATGCGCGAGTGCGGAAGCGCGTAGCGCTTGCCCTTCTCGCCGGCGGCGAGCAGGACGGCGCCCATGCTGGCCGCCTGACCCAGGCATACCGTGGAGACCTGCGGGCGGATGTATTGAATGGTGTCGTAGATGGCCAGACCGGCGGTCACCGAGCCGCCCGGAGAGTTGATGTAGAAGTAGATGTCGCGTTCCGGGTCCTCGGATTCAAGGAACAGCAACTGGGCGGTGATGAGGTTCGCCACCTCGTCTACGACGGGGCTCCCCAGAAATACGATTCGGTCCTTCAGGAGGCGGGAGTAGATGTCATAGGCGCGCTCCCCGCGTCCGGTCTGCTCTACGACGAAAGGAATGAAGTTCATGTTGCTCAACCCGGGTGGCGACGCCACCAGAAAAGTCTAACCTCTTTTGTTTTCGTCAGCAACCACTTTCCGGCGGGTCCACCACCGTCACGTCGGCCTGCTCCAGCAGGAAATCCAGCGTCTTTTCGGACACGAGCTGGGAGCGCATCGTCTCCCGTGCCCAGTCCTGACCGTACTGCTCGCGCACCGAGGCGCCCTGCGCGCCGCTTGCCCGGACCAGGGCTTCCAGGCGGGCGTCGACCTCCTCTTCGGAGGCCGTGATTCCCTCGGCGGCGGCTATCTTCTCGACCAGCAACATCATCTTGACACGCCGTTCCGCCCGCGGCGTCAGCTCTTCCCTGAGTTCCTCCGTGGTCGGCTCCGGAGCCTCCGTCCCCGACAGTTCCCGCTGGCTCCGGGCCCGCCGCATGAGATACGAGAGTTCCCGGTCCACCATCGACGGAGCGACCTCGAAGGAGTGCGCCTCGATGAGGCGCTCCATGATCTGGTCCTTCAACGGACCGTTCTGAAGGGTTTCGATCTCGCTCTGCAACTCCGCGCGGAGCTTCTCGCGCAGTTCCTCCAACGAGTCGCACTCGCCGTAGTCGCGGGCGAAGTCGTCATCCAGGGGAGGCAGGATCTTGTGCCGGATGTCCTGCACGGTCACCTGGAAGTCGGCCGTCTTCCCCGCCATGCGCTCGCCGCCGGCTTCCGCCTGGATATTCACCGCGATGTTGCCGGCCACCCCCCGTTTCATGCCCACCAGGCCCTGCTCGAACTCCGGCAGGGCCTGGCCCGCGCCAACGTCCACCGCGTAGTTCTCGGCCGTGCCCCCGGGAAAAGGCTCGCCCCCCACCGACCCGGAGAAATCCACCAGCACGTAGTCCCCCTCCGCCACCTCGTCACGCCCTTCCACCGGCTCCAACTGGGCATTGCGATCCCGAAGCGTCTCCAGGGCGCGTTCCACCTCCTCGTCGCCCACGTCGGCGCGGATGCGCTCCACGGGTACGGCGCGGTAGTCCTTGAGCTCGATTTCCGGCTTGACCTCGATGACGGCGGTAAACGCGAACGGCTGGGCTTCGTTCAGGTCACCGGCATCCAGACGCGGCTCCGACACCGGCTCCAGTCCCTCGTCCGCCATCGCGCCGGCAAGCGACTCCTCCACCAGCTCGGACAGGACCCGTGCCTGAATCTCGGTGCCGAAAAGGCCCCGCAGCATGTGTTGCGGCACCTTGCCGGAGCGAAAACCGCGCACCTTGGCCTCGCGCCCGAACTGGCGGTACATGCGCGCAAAGGCCTTGTCCACGCGGTCGGCCGGTATCTCCACCCGGAGCCTCCTCTGGGTGGGGGTCAATACGTCGACTTCACACTTCATCCCTGATCTGCTCCCAAGAACCGGCTTCGCGATGGTGCGAGAGGGGGGACTCGAACCCCCACGGTTGCCCGCTAGATCCTAAATCTAGTGCGTCTACCAGTTCCGCCACTCTCGCGTACTGGTGTAGTGTGCTGTAGCAACCCCACAAACCGCAAGTCAAATAACGGCCCGTGGGGCTTAGTGTCGCGTCCCGTAAGTTCGTGGCATAAGTTGCGCAGGATTTCTTGTCGTCGGCAAGGCGCGATGACGAGTAGGGGCGACCGTAGGTCGCCCCAGGGCGGGCACCACGCGAGGAAGAGCAACGCAGCCGACGGCAAAAAAGACCAGCAAATTATGCCACGAACTTACGGGACGCGACACTGAGGGAAGGAAGGAGTGGGCCGCCAGGGATTCGAACCCCGGACCCGCTGATTAAGAGTCAGCTGCTCTACCACCTGAGCTAGCGGCCCGCACGACTATTTTTTGATTGGGGTGAGTGAAGGGACTTGAACCCTCAACCCCTGGAGCCACAGTCCAGTGCTCTAACCAATTGAGCTACACTCACCAGAACGCAACCTGCCTCCGACACCGATGATGGCGCGCCAGAAGGGACTCGAACCCCTGACCCACGGCTTAGAAGGCCGTTGCTCTATCCACCTGAGCTACTGGCGCGTCGAACCGTTCCTTCAAGGCCCGCTCTCCCGGCATGTCGCCGGCTCCCGCCAACCGCGGTCTGTCCGACTTGCCGGCGTGGTCGGGGCGAGCCGATTTGAACGGCCGACCCCCTGCTCCCAAGGCAGGTGCGCTACCTGGCTGCGCTACGCCCCGTCACGGTGTCTGATTGTACCTGATGCTGCGCCGATATCAAGACTGGGAGCGCCACGGGCATGCGGGCGGAACGATTCCCGGCGGCAGCGGCCGGCCGGCGGTTCCTACGCGGGCGGACGCCGGTCCCGAAGGACCCGTTGCTGGACGTCCAGGATCCGTTCGATGCCTTGCCGCGCCAGGTGGATCAATTGATCGAGCACCGCCGGGCTGAAGGGCTGCTTTTCGGCGGTGCCCTGAACCTCCACGAACTTCCCCGACCCGGTCATCACGAAGTTCATGTCCACCTCGGCGTGGTTGTCCTCCCCGGCGTCCAGGTCCAGCAACGCCTGCCCGTCCACCACCCCCGCGCTCACCGCGGCCACGCTGTCCTTGAGCAGGCCCTCGGGCACGCTCTTGTCGGCCACCCAACGCTCCAGCGCGCAGGCCAGGGCCACGTAGGCCCCGGTGATGGAGGCGGTGCGGGTTCCGCCGTCCGCCTGGATTACGTCGCAATCCAGCCACACCGTACGCTCGCCCAGACGGTCGAGGTCCGCCACCGAGCGGAGGCTGCGGCCGATCAACCGCTGGATTTCATGGGTACGGCCGCCCACCTTGCCGCGGGCGGCCTCCCTGGGTATGCGCGTCGGCGACGACGACGGCAGCATGCCGTACTCCGCGGTGATCCAGCCCTTTCCGGACTTGCGCAGGAACGGCGGCACCCGGTCCTCGAGCTTGGCGGTGCAGATAACCCGGGTGTCGCCCATTTCGATCAACGCCGAGCCGTCGGCGTGCTTGATGAAACCCGGCGTGATGTCGATGGGACGGAGGTCCTCGCCGCCGCGTCCGTTGGTTCGCATGTCTGGTGTTCTGTCCTCCCCGCGGCAGCGGGCCGTGGCACGGGCGGGGTTGAACCCCCCCCTACAAATGGAAGACCACGGTCTTGAGCTCGGTCATCTCCTCGATGGCGTAGTGCGGCCCTTCCTTGCCGAAACCGGATTCCTTGAGACCGCCGTACGGCATCACGTCGGCGCGCCACTGCGGCCCCCAATTGACGTGCAGGTTACCTGACTCGACCTCACGGGCGAAGCGCATGGCCCAGCCGATGTTCTCGGTGAAGATCCCGGCGGAAAGGCCGTAGACCGTGTCGTTGGCCAGCGCGATGGCCTCGTCGACGGACTCGAACGGGGTGACCCCGACCGCCGGCCCGAAGAGCTCGTCGCGCGAGATGCGCATGTCGCGGGAGACGTCCGCCACCACGGTGGGAGCATAGACCGCGCCCTCGCGGGAACCGCCGGCCAGCAACCGGGCGCCTTCGCCCACGGCCTCGTTCACCCACTGCTCGACCCGGACGGCTTCGCTCTCCTTGATCATCGGCCCCACCTGGGTGGCCATGTCGAGCTGGCTGCCTGTGGCCAGGGCTTCCACCTTGGGAGCCAGCACTCCGAGAAAGTCCGCGTACACCCGGCGGTCCGCCAGCACGCGCTGCGTGGAGATGCAGACCTGCCCCGAGTTGGCGTAACCGGTGGCGGCAACGGCCGCGGCCACCTTGTCCAGGTCCGCGTCCGGCATGACGATCACCGGGCAGTTGGAGCCCAGCTCCATGGTGACCTTCTTGATGCCCGCCATGCGGCAGATGTTCTCCCCGACCTCGCGGCTGCCGGTGAAGGTGATCTTGCGGACCCGGCCATCGGATACCAGCGGATCGCCGATCTCGCTGCCCGAACCGGTGAGGCACTGGACGCCCTCGGGGGGAACCCCGGCCTCGAGCAGGATCTCCGTGAGCTTGAGACCCGACAGCGGGGTGTCCGAGGCCGGCTTGATGATCACCGAGTTGCCGCCGGCGATGGCCGGACCCACCTTGTGGCACAGGAGGTTGAGCGGGAAGTTGAAAGGGCCGATAGCCACCACGACGCCGCAGGGGACGCGCAGCGTGAAGGCCAGCTTGCCCGCTCCCGCGGGGTCCGCGTCCAACGGCACCGTCTCGCCGTGAACCCGCTTGGCCTCTTCGGCCGACGCGGTCATGGTCTCCACCGCCCGGCGCACTTCTCCCTTCCCCTCGGCGAGGATCTTGCCCTCCTCGCTCGAGATGAGCGTGCCGAGCTCGTCCACCCGTTCCGCCATGAGCGCCGCCGCCCGGGTCAGCACGCGCCATCTCTCGTGGGCGGTCATGCGCGCCATGACCGCGGCGCCGCGTTCGGCGAACGCAAGCGCGCGCTCGACGTCGTCGGGACCGGCCTTCGGCACGTTGTCGATCACCGAGTGGTCGTACGGGTTGCCGACGTCCTGCATCCTGGGCCGATCGACCCACTCTCCGGCGAGAAACATCTTCATGGGCGGTCACACTCCTTTGTTTGCCAGGCCCTCACCCGGCCTTCGGCCACCCTCTCCCAGAGGGAGAGGGGTTGTATTTGATTACTCGGACAGGCTCCGAGGGCGGGGAGAAACCCGGGCCCCTACACCAGATCCCGAATCGGCTCCAGCACCGTTTCCGAGATGCCCTGCATCATGGCGGAAAGACGCGGCTGCTTCAACGTCCCGATGGCGGTCAGGGCTGCCTGCCTGCGGGCGTGCATCTCCTTCACCGCGAAGGACAGCGACCCGAGCCGGTCGAACAATCCCGCGACCCGCTCCACGTCGGCGGACGACGTCGCCGCCCGCTCCTTGTCCAGCACCTCCAGCAGCCACCCGGCGTCGTGCGGCGCGGCGTTTTCCAGCGCGTGAACCGCCAGGACGCTGCGCTTGCCCTCGGCGATGTCGCTGCCGCGCTGGTCGCGGCCCTTGTCGCCGTAAAGATCCAGCACGTCGTCCTGGATCTGGAACAGGATCCCGAGGTGCCGCGCCCCCTCGGTCAGTCCCTCGACGACAGCCGGCTCGCGCCCGAGCATCTCCGCGCTGCCCGCCATGCCCAGCACGAAGAAACGCGCGGTCTTGGCTTCGATCATGTCCAGGTATTGCTCCATCGAGGGCCGGGCATTCGCGCGCAGCGCGAACTCCTGCTCCTGCCCGTCGATGACCCTCAGCGTCTCGGTCAGCATCCGCCGCGCGAGGGCCTCCCGCCGCTCCCCGTCCACCGGCGCGCGCTGCGCCAGCAACAGCGTGAAATAGAACATGGCGTCACCGAGATTGATGGCGCGGGCCACGCCGAACCGGTGCCAGACCGTCTCCCGCCCCCTGCGCGCCTCGTCGCCGTCCTGCACGTCATCGTGGACCAGCGTCGCGTTGTGCAGCATCTCGCAGGCCGCGCCCATGGCCACGGCCTTGGCCGGATCTTCGCCGAGACAATCCGCCACCAGCAGCGGAAGCAGCGCGCGCAGCCGCTTGCCGCCCGTCTCGAAGTGGTAGCGGCACATCTCGGCCAGTCCCGAACGCGCCAGGTCCGCTTCGCGGACCACGTCGTCGAGGAGGAAGAGGACCTCGGGCAGATAGCGTCCGCGGAGGTCTTCGAGGTGCGTCAGGAAGGCCTGCTTCGCCGCCGTCGCCGACGGGTCCCCGGCGTCCGGGCGCCCGGTGGGATCGCCGCGCGTGTCCTTCCCACTTTCGGCGCCGGTTGTCATGCTCCTGCCTGACTTTGCGAGGAAGGGCGGTGAAGGAAGCGGGAGACTCAGCGCAGCTTCATGCCGAACGCGACGGGGCCCTTGTCGCCCGCCCGGGTCTGAAACTGCACGCTGTCGCCCTCGCCGAAATCCTCGAACTGGACCCGGGGGGCGCCGCTGCCGCGATGGAAGAAGACATCGTCGCCGCCGTCGTCCGGCTCGATGAATCCGAATCCCTTGTCTCTCAGGATCTTCTTGATGGTTCCCGTCACCCGGCTCACTCCAATTCCCGGACTCGGTGGCCGACGGCGCTGTCCGATCCATTGGCACACGGCCATCCGGTCCGCTCTTATCTGGCCCGTTCTTAATGCGGCCGGGACCGGGAGTCAAGAAGCCTGTGCACCAACGATACCTCCACGCTTTGTTTTAATCGCCGATGTGGTATGGGTCATTGAAGATGCCCCGCAACTTGCGTGTCATGGATCTGGGCCGGCTCGACTACCAGGCCGCGCTCGCCGTTCAGGAACGGGTCCTCGAAACGAAGACCCGCGAGCCCGCGGACGACTGCCTGATACTGGTGGAGCATCCACACGTGATCACCACCGGCCGGAGGGAAGCGGGCGCCCACATCCTCGACCCCGGCGACGTCCCGGTCCACGCCACCAGCCGCGGCGGCGACGTAACCTACCACGGCCCCGGGCAGTTGGTGGCGTATCCGATCATCGATCTCAGATCGAAGCTGCGCCGGGCCGTCCACCGTTACCTGAACAGACTCGAGCAGGTCATCATCGACGTCCTGGGATCCTGCGGCCTGGAGGGCGTCCGCCGGCCGCCCTTCACCGGCGTCTGGATCGGCGACCGGAAGATATGCGCCATCGGCGTCGCCGTCAGGCGTGGCGTCACCTTTCACGGCGCGGCCCTCAACGTGGCGCCCGACATGAGCTACTTCCGCAGGATCGTCCCCTGCGGCCTGGACTGGGCCCGGATCACCTCAATGGAGCGGGAGGCCGGGAAAGCGATCGAAATGGAGGAGGTAAAGTCCCTTCTCGTACGAGGCTTTTGCGGGACGTTCGAATACGACGGGTTGGTGCGGGGCGAAGACGCGGCCGCGCCCGTAGTGGACACGGCCGGCGTTCAGGAAGACTAGCAGTTATTTCTGAAACCAGTCGGCGTTGATCTGAGTGTATTCCTGCCATTTTTCGGGGACCGCGGCCTCCTCGAAAATGGCCTCCACGGGGCACACCGGCTCGCAAGCGCCGCAGTCGATGCACTCCTCGGGATCGATATAGAGCATGTTCTCCTTCTCGAATGTCTCGGGGTCGTTCTTGGTCGGGTGGATGCAATCGACAGGGCAGACATCGACGCAAGCCGTGTCCTTGACGTCGACACAAGGCTCCGCAATCACGTAGGTCATTCACTTCCTCCTGGGGATTCTAGTGTGCCCGACCACGAACAGGCCACAAATTTTCGCTAACAAATAGGCCGGTTCAAGTCAAGCATGCGTCCCGGTGTCCTGTCCCGCGGCCTCCCTGGCGTTCCCTCGGGGACGTTTCCGGGGCGGCGCGTGGGTGGCCGTGCCGTAGAACAGCTCGGCGCATTCCATGAGGGTCTCGGAGAGGGTCGGGTGCGGGTGAACGGATTCGGCCAGGTCCCTGGCGGTAGCGCCCATCTCGATGGCCAGGACGCCCTCGCCGATCAGCTCGCCGGCGCCGGCGCCGGTGATGCCCACGCCCAGGATACGCTCCGTCTCGGGCTCGACAATCAACTTGGTGAGGCCTTCGGGGCGGTCGAGGGTGAGGGCTCTCCCGGAGGCGCCCCAGGGAAGCTTCACGATCTCCACGGGAATCCCCCCGGCCTTGGCCTCCTGCTCGGTAAGGCCGCACCACGCCACCTCCGGTTCGGTGAAGACCACCGCCGGGATCACCACGTCGGCGATGGTGCTGGACTCGCCGGCGATGACCTCCACCGCCACACGAGCCTCCTTGGTGGCCCGGTGTGCCAGCAAGGCGCCGCCGTTGGCGTCGCCGATGGCATAGATGGCCGGGTCGCCGGTCTGCTGCTGATCGTTGCACTCGATGAAGCCGTTGGCGCCGATCCTGACCCCGGTGTTCTCCAGCCCCAGGTCCTCGTAGCTGGGGGTCCGTCCCACGCTCACCAGCACGCGGTCGTAGGTTTCCTCCCGCCTGGCGCCGCCAACCTCCATGGCCACCTTGATCTTCCTGCCGCTGGTGGCCATGCGCAGCACCTTGGTCTTGAGGCGGATCTCCTTGAACAGCGACTCGGCGACCTTGGCCACGGGCCGCACCAGGTCGGCGTCCACCCCCGACAACAAGTGATTCAACGCTTCCACCAGGACGATCTCGCTCCCCAGCCGGGCGTAGACCGTCCCCAGCTCCATGCCGATGTAGCCACCCCCCACCACCAGCAGCCGGCCCGGGATGTCCTCGAGCTCAAGCGCCTCGGTGGAGGTCATGATGCGCCGGTTGCCCAGATCGAAGGCCGCCGGCATGGCCGGCTTGGACCCCACCGCGATGATGGCCTTGTCGTAGGTGACGAACTGTTGTCCCTCGGCGGTCTCCACCCGCAGGGTATGGGAGTCCTCGAAGTGCCCGCGGCCGTGGAGCCGCTGCACGCCCCTCCGCGAGCACAGCCCGTCCAGGCCCTTGGCCAGCTTTTCGATGACGGCCCCCTTCCACTGCCGCAGCTTCTCGAGCTTGACCTTGGGCTTGCCGAAGGCGACGCCGCGCGCTTCCGACAGCGCCGCTTCGTCGATGACATGGGTAGCGTGGAGGAGAGCCTTGGACGGGATGCAGCCGCGGTTGAGACAGACTCCGCCCAGGCGCTGTTCCCGTTCCACCAGGAGCACACGCTTTCCCATGTCGGCGGCATAGAAAGCCGCGGCATAGCCACCGGGGCCCGCACCGACGACGACGATTTCCGTTTTGATGGGTTCCACGGTTTTCCCAGACCCTCACCCGGCCTTCGGCCACCCTCTCCCAGAGGGAGAGGGGTTGGATTTGGGACGGTAGGAGGGCCACCCTCTCCCGGAGGGAGAGGGGTTGTGTTTGATTACTCGCACGGATTCCTCGCTCGCAAGCAGGTTCATGAAACAGGCCACTTGATGTCCGCTTCGGGATAGTCCTCCAGACAGCGCACGATCTCGCGCAGGAAACGCGCTCCGTCGGCGCCGTCGATCACCCGGTGGTCGTAGGAGAGCGCCAGCGGCAGCACCATCCGCAACGCGACCTTCTTGTCCCGCACCATCGGGCGTTGGACACCCCGCCCCATGCCCAGAACCGCCACCTGCGGGCTGTTCACGATGGGCGTGAAGTAGGAGCCGCCGATGCTTCCGAGGTTCGAGATGGTGAACGTCGCCCCCTGCATCTCGTCCGCGGACAGCTTGCGCTGCCGGGTCCTCTCCGCCAACTCGTCCAGCTCGATGGACAGGTTCAGCAGGTCTTTCTTGTCCGCATCGCGGATAACCGGCGCGATCAGTCCCGCCTCGGTGTCCACCGCCACTCCGATGTGGACATAGTCGCGGGTGACGATCTCCAGGGCCTCGTAGTCGATGCTGGTCTTGAACGCCGGGTACTTGCCCAGGGCCGAAACCGCCGCCTTGATGGCGAAAGACGTCACCGTAAGCCGCGCCCCGGCCTTCTCGTAGACCTTGGCATAACGTTTGCGGAGCTCCATGAGGCCGGTGATGTCGGCGTCGTCGAACTGCGTCACGTGGGGCACGGTGGTCCAGGAACCGGTCATCCGCTGCGCGATGGTGCGCCGGAGCGGCGACATCCTCTCGCGCTTGGTGGGGCCCCACTTGGTGAGGTCCAGGGTCTGGAAGACGTCGACCTCCGGCTCCGCCGCCGGAGCGGCGGGCTTGAGCGCCAGTTGCTGCAGCCCCTGGATGTAGCCCCGGACGTCCGCCATGACGATGCGGCCGCCACGTTGGCTACCCTTCACGCGGGTGAGATCGATGCCCAGCTCCCGGGCGATCTTTCGCACCGTGGGCGAGGCCGCCGGCGGCGCGCCGCTGCCGGAGACGTGGACCTGGGCCTCCGGCGGAATCTCGGGTGACGCCGGCGGCGCCACCTCGACGGCCGGCGCGGCCGCGGCCGCCGGTTCCGCCGCGGGCGCCTGTGCCGGAACCGCGGGCGCCGTGGCGGCCCGGTCCTCGTCGATGGTCACCAGCACCTGGCCTATCGACACCACCTGGCCTACCTCCACATGAATCCGCCCCACCGTGCCGCTTCCGGTGGAGGGAATGGGGGCTACCGCCTTCTCGTTCTCCAGTTCCAGGAGGGTCTGGTCCACCTGGACCGGATCTCCTTCCGCCACCAGGATGTTGACGACGGTACCGGCGTCCGCCCCTTCAGCGAGTTTGGGAAGCGTTACATCCATGTCGGGCAGAAGCCGTCAGATGGCCATTTCGGGGTGGGACTTGCCGGGACCGAAACGGAACTCGCGCATGGCCCGTTCCACGACCGCCTTCCTGATCAAGCCCTTGCGGCACAGGGAATGGAGCGTCGCCACCACCACCGACTCCGCATCCACCTCGAAGTAACGGCGCAGCCTGGGCCGGGTGTCGCTGCGGCCGAAGCCGTCCGTCCCCAGCGTCACCAGTCCGCCCGGCACCCACGGCGCGATCTGATCCGGCACGATCTTCATGTAGTCGGACACCGCCACGAACACCCCCTCCTCCGGCTCCAGCAACGATTCCACGTAGGACTTGCGCGGCTTCTCCCCGGGATGCATCAGGTTCCAGCGTCGGGCCTGCTGGGCCTCGCGGCGCAGCAGGTTGTAGCTCGTGGCGCTCCAGACGTCGGCGCCGACCCCGTAGCGGCTCGCGAGGATCTCCTGGGCCCGAAGCGCCTCGAACAGCAGCGGCCCGCTGCCGAGCAGGTGCGCGCGGTGCCTGTGACCCGCGTCCGCGGCCTTGAACTTGTAGAGCCCCTTGAGGATGCCCTGCTCGACCCCCGGCGGCATGGCCGGCATCTCGTGGTTCTCGTTGTAGAGCGTGAGGTAGTAAAAAACGTCCTCGCGGCGCTGGTACATGCGCCTGAGCCCTTCCCGGACGATGACGGCGATCTCGTACGCAAACGCCGCGTCGTAGGTGAGCAGGGCCGGGACCGTGCTCGCCAGGAGGTGGCTGTGGCCGTCGGCGTGCTGAAGCCCTTCCCCGTTCAGGGTGGTGCGCCCGGCGGTGGCGCCGAGCAGGAAACCCCGGGCCTTGCTGTCCGCCGCCGCCCACATGAGATCGCCGATGCGCTGGAAGCCGAACATCGAGTAGAACGTGTAGAACGGGATCATGGGCTTGCCGTAGTTGGCGTCGGCCGTCCCGGCGGCAATGAACGAGGACATGGCGCCAGCCTCGCTGATGCCCTCCTCGAGGAGCTGCCCGTCCCGCGCCTCCTGGTAGAACAGCAGCGTCTCCCGGTCCACGGGCTCGTAGAGCTGGCCCTTGGGCGAGTAGATGCCCACCTGGCGGAACAGCGTGTCCATGCCGAAGGTGCGGGCCTCGTCGGGGATGATCGGCACGATGTTCCTGCCGATGTTCGGATCCCGCAACAGCTTGCTCAGCAGCCGCGCGAACGCCATGGTGGTGGAGACGCGGGTCTCCGATGAGCCCTTGTGGAACTCCTCGTAGGCCGTCTCCCCGGGCAGTTGGAGCGCCGGCGTCTTGCGCGCCCGCCGGGGCAGGAACCCCCCGAGGCTATTGCGCCGTTCCAGCAGGTAGCGGGTCTCCTCGCTCTCCGGGGGAGGGCGGTAAAACGGCGTCTCCACCACCTCCTCGTCCGACAGGGGCACGCCGAACCGCGAGCGGAAGTCGCGGAGTTCCTTCTCGTTGAGCGCCTTCTGCTGGTGCGTGATGTTGCGCCCCTCGCCCGCCTCGCCGAGGCCGTAGCCCTTCACGGTCTTGGCCAGGATCACCGTGGGCGTACCCTCGTGGCTGATGGCCGCGCTGTAGGCGGCGTACACCTTCTGGGGATCGTGACCGCCCCGGGCCAGCTTGCGGATCTGGTCGTCGCTCAGGTGGTTCACCATCCCTAGCAACTCGGGATGGGTGCCGAAGAAGTGCTTTCGGGTGTAGCTGCCCGGGGCCACCGAATACTTCTGGTAGTCCCCGTCCACCGCCTTCTCCATGCGCTCCGCCAGCAGCCCCCTGGTATCCGCCTCGAGCAGCGGGTCCCAGTCCGAGCCCCAGATCACCTTGATGACGTTCCAGCCCGCGCCCCGGAACAGCGACTCCAGCTCCTGGATGATCTTGCCGTTGCCCCGCACCGGCCCGTCCAGCCGCTGCAGGTTGCAGTTGACCACCCAGACGAGATTGTCGAGGTTCTCCCGCGAGGCCAGGGAAAGCGCCCCGGTGGATTCCGGCTCGTCGGTTTCGCCGTCGCCCAGGAAGCACCACACCCGCGGTTCCCGCGACAGCAGGCCCCGGGCCGCCAGGTAGCGGGCGAAGCGCGCCTGGTAGATGGACATGATGGGCGCCAGCCCCATGGACACGGAGGGGAACTGCCAGAAGTCGGGCATCAGATGAGGGTGGGGATAGGAAGGCAATCCACCCCCCTTGGCCAGCTCCTGCCTGAAGAGGTGCAGCTTGCGCGCGCTGAGGCGATGCTCCACGTAGGCACGGGCATAGTTGCCCGGCGACGCGTGGCCCTGGAAATAGACCAGGTCGCCCGGCGCTTCGCCGTCGCCGCCCCGGAAGAAGTGGTTGAAGCCCACCTCGTAGAGGTTCGCCGCCGAGGCATAGGTGGAAATATGGCCGCCGATGCCCGAGTGCAGCCGGTTGGCCTTCACCACCATGGCCATGGCGTTCCAGCGGACGTAGCTCTTGACCTGCCGCTCGATACGGCGGTCGCCGGGATAGCGGGGCTCGTCTTCCCGCGCGATGGTGTTGACGTAAGGGGTGTTGAGGGCGGAATCGTCGCGCCGCCGGTCCCGGATGCGCGCCACCAGTTGTGCCAGAAGGAAGTCCACCTGCTCGGGACCCTTCTTCCGGACCACGTCTCCCAGGAGGCTCTCCAGCGAGTCGAGCCACCTGTCGTTCTGTGCCGCGTCGCGCCCGGACCCCTCCGTGCCCGCGACCGGCTCGGACCCGGTGCGGACCTCGCCCTCCGTCGCGGAATAGGCAGGGGGTGTCAACTCCTTGGCGCTCATGACCTTCCTGGAATATTACCAAATCGTTTGCGTAAGCAACACGTGCCGGGCAACATATTCACCGCCGCCCGCGCGTGTCAAGCTCTTTCGGATCGGCGCGTTTTGCGTGCCGAAAGCCGCTCGCCGGACACCCGCCCGACACCGGTTTCGATGCAGTGCCTCGACCTCACGCTACCGAGCCCCGAAGCCAACCTGGCCTGTGACGAGGCGCTGCTGGACCACTGCGAGGAGACGCAGGACCACGAGATCCTCCGGTTCTGGGAGTCCCCCCAACCCTTCGTCGTGCTCGGCCTTGGGAGCCGGCGGGCCCTTGAGGTCGACGCGGCCGCGTGCGCGGCCCGGGGCATTCCCATCCTGCGGCGATGCAGCGGCGGAGGCACGGTGGTCCAGGGGCCCGGCTGCCTGAGCTACGCGCTGGTCCTGCGCATCGACGGCAACCCTCTGCTGGAGCGCATCGACTCCACCAACGCCTTCATCATGGAACGCCACCGGCGGCTGCTGCGGGAGGCCACCGGCCTTCCGGTGCAGCGTGAGGGCGTCACCGATCTGGCGGTGGGTCGGCGGAAGTTCTCGGGCAACGCGCAACGCCGGCGGCGCCGGTTCCTGCTGTTCCACGGCACCTTCCTGCTGGATTTCCCGATCCCGCTGATGGAAGAGATCCTCCCCTATCCTCCCAGGACGCCGCGCTACCGCCGCCGCCGCCGCCACGGCACCTTCCTCACCAACCTGCGGCAACCGGCCGCGCGTATCAAGGCGCTCCTGTCGGGTTGCTGGAACGCCGCCGGCGGCTTCGAGGTTCCCGACGGCGCCATCGCGTCGCTGGTGGAGCGGAAGTACTCGGCGCGGAGCTGGAACGAGCGGTGCTAGCGGGAGCGACCGACGGTCGCCCACAGAGGCGCGACGGCGTGCGGAGGCCACCGGCGCGCCCCGTTCATACGAGAGTCAGCCAGCCGCCGAAGCGTTCGGTCCGGCCCCGTATGACGTCGAAGAAGGCCTGCTGCAGGTCGAGGGTCACCGGCCCCGGCTTGCCCTCGCCGATGGCCCGGTCGTCGACTTCCCGGATCGGGGTGACCTCGGCGGCGGTGCCGGTGAGAAAGGCCTCGTCGGCAATGTAGAGGGCGTCCCGGGCAAAGCGCTCCTCGTTGACCCGGTACCCTTTCTCCCGGGCCAGCTCGATGACGCTGGCGCGGTTGATGCCGGGGAGGATCGAGGTCACGGGCGCGGTCCTCAACTCCCCGTCCTTCACGATGAACAGGTTTTCGCCGCTGGCCTCCGAGACGCACCCCTCGGGGTCCAGCATGATGGCTTCGTCATACCCGGCAAGCTTCACCTCGTGCTTGGCCAGCACCGAGTTCACGTAGTTGCCGGAGATCTTGCTGTTGGTCATCATCACGTTCACGTGATGCCGCGTGTAGGAAGACACCTTGGCGCGGATCCCTTGCTTGAGCCCCTCGTCGCCCAGGTAGGCCCCCCAGGCCCACGCCGCCACGATCACCCGCACGGGATTGTTGAGCGCGTAGAGTCCCATCTCTCCGTCGCCCAGGAACGCCAGCGGCCGGATGTAGCACTCCTTCAGCCGGTTGACCCGGATCACCTCGAGCACGGCCTCGGTCATCTCCTCGGCGCTATACGGCAGGGGGCAGCCGAGGATGTGCCCCGAGTTCCGGAAACGCCGGATGTGCTCGGGCAGCCGGAACACCGCCGACCGCTCTCCGTCCAGCGAGTAGCAGCGAATCCCCTCGAAGTAGGCGGTGCCGTAGTGGAGCGCGTGACTCATTACGTGGAACCTGGCGTCATCCCAGTCCACCATCTCGCCGTCCACCCAGATCTTTTCGCTCCTCACAGACATCGAGACTCTCCGGACTCCAATGGTTCAGCGCTTTCGCAAAACGACAAAAGGGCCACCACGCCAACGCCATGGTGGCCGCCACAAGCGTACATTTCTTCAGATTCCGTGGGGAATGTCAATCTTTGGAGCCGGGGTCGTGAAGCCCCGCGGCGCACGGGAAAACGATGATGTTGACGGGTCGCACCGTGACCTTCACACGGGTGTCGGCGGCAAGGGCGCGGGTGGACGGCTGGCTGCTGCGGATCTGCGCTCCGGACGGCAGCATGAGATGGTAGATGTTCTCGGCCCCTCGAAACTGCCGGCGCGTTACCAGCCCTTCGCCGTCGGCGCAGGCTTCGATACCCACCTCGTCGGGCCGGACCAGGAGATCGACCCTGGCGCCGGCGGGCCATCCGGAGTCGTTGGAGAACCTCCCTACCTCGGTCTCGATACCGTCCCGCACGACACCCGCAACGAAGTCGGACTGGCCGACGAACTCGGCAACGAAACGCGTTCCGGGCTGCCGGTACAACACCTCGGGCTCCGAAAGCTGCTCCAGCACGCCGTGGTTGAGAACTCCCACCCGGTCGGCCACCGCCAGGGCCTCTTCCTGATCGTGGGTCACCATGACGGCGCTGGTTTCCGACGCGCGCAGGATCCGCAGCAGCTCCTCCCGCATCTCGGCCCTCATGTCGAAATCGAGGTTGCTGAAGGGCTCGTCGAGCAGCAGCACGAGAGGATTCGGCGCCAGCGCCCGGGCCAGCGCGACGCGCTGCTGCTGCCCCCCGGAGATCTCGTGGGGATAACGCCGGGCCAGATCCTCCATACCCACCACGTCGAGCACCCGCAGGGCCGCCTCGGTCCGCGACTTCCGTGTCCCGTTCCGAAGCCCGAACGTGACGTTGTCCAGCAACGTCAGGTGCGGGAACAGAGCGTAGTCCTGGAAGACCATGCCGATACGCCGTTCCTCGGGCTCGATCCACATGCCGTCGCCGGACAACGGAGCCCCGTTGAGCAGGATCCTGCCGCCGTCGGGCCGGTCGAAGCCGGCGATCAGCCGCAGCGTCGTGGTCTTGCCCGAACCGCTCGGGCCCAGGAGCGCCAGAATCTCACGCTGGCCCAATGTAAAGCTCAGTCCGGAAACCGCCGCCGGGTCGCCGGGGGCGTGGGTCTTCGTGACATCCTCGAGGGTGATGAGACCTGTTGCGTCCATGGCCTCACGCTTCCCGGACGGCGGACGGGAGATCCCCCTCGCCCGTCTCCAGGCACCAGCGCTCCAGGTCCCGCAGCGAACGCTCGGCCATGAGCTCCTTCTTGCGCCTGCCCTTGGCCTTGACCGGCAGATTGGGGAAGAGCCCGAAGTTGACGTTCATGGGCTGGAAGGCTTCCCGGCCGGTATCGGTAATGTAGTGGAGCAACGAACCGAGGGCGGTGGTGCCGGGCGGGGTCACCGGGGTCTCCCCCCGCGCCAGGCGACCCGCGTTGATCCCAGCCAGAAGCCCGGACGCGGCCGATTCGATATAACCCTCGACGCCGGTGATCTGCCCGGCGAAGAAGAGCCGCGGCGCTCCGCGCCATTGCAGCGTGGGCAGGAGGTGCCGGGGCGCGTTGATGAAAGTATTGCGGTGCAGGCTGCCGTAACGCACGAACACCGCATCGGCCAGCCCCGGTATCAGCGAGAAGACCCGTTTCTGCTCCGGGTAGGTCATCTTGGTCTGGAAGCCCACGAGGTTGTAAAGCGTTCCCTCATGGTTTTCCTGTCGCAACTGCACCACGGCGTAAGGCCTCCGGCCGGAAGCGGGATCCACGAGCCCGGTGGGCCTCATGGGGCCGAACGCCAGGGTCTCCCGCCCGCGCCGGGCCATCTCCTCGATGGGAAGGCAGCCCTCGAAGAACCGTTCGAAGCTGCGCACCGGCACCTTCTCCGCTTCCACCACCGCATCCACCAGCCGGTAATAGTCCGCCTGGGTCAAGGGCAGGTTCAGGTAGTCGCCGGGCCTCTCGTCGTAGCGCGACGCCCGGAAGGCCACCGCCGTGTCCACGGACTCCGCGGTCACCACCGGCGAGATGGCGTCGTAGTAGTAGAGGTGCTCCGTCCCCAAGAGCTCTCCGATGCGCTCCGAAAGGGGCTGCGCCGTCAGCGGTCCTGTTGCCAGGATGGTCAGGCCGGGCGGAACGGCCTCCAGTGCCCGCCGGATCAGGCGCAGCCCCGGCAGCGCCGCCACCTGCTCGGAGACGGCCCGGGCGAAGCGCGTGCGGTCCACCGCCAGCGCGGAGCCCGCGGGCACCCGATGGGCCTCGCCCAGGGAGATGATCAGGGAGCCCATGCGCCGCATCTCTTCCTTCAGCAGGCCCGCCCCGGTGGTCAGGGACTGGGACCGAAAAGAGTTGCTGCACACGAGCTCGGCGAGATCACCGGTAGTGTGGGCCGCGGTCCCGGTGACCGGCCTCATTTCGTACAGGTCCACCGGCACTCCCCGTCTGGCGAGCTGCCACGCGGCCTCGCAGCCGGCGAGACCGCCGCCGACGACGTTCACACGCTCGATGGCTTCGTTCATTTGGATGGCGGCATTTCTACCGCGGATTCATAAGCCTATTTGCGATCCGGGACACTAGCAGAGTTTAACGCATATCTCTTTCCTGGCAACTGCCGGAGCAGGCCCTGCAGCTCCAATTCCAGCAGCATCTGCGAGACCTGCTGCGGCGAAAGGCCGGTTCGTTCGATCACGTCGTCCATCTGCAGCGGTCCGGCCTCGAGGTCGCGCAGGATTTCGCCGGCCGCTCCTCCGAGCAGGGAGCTGCCGCCGGAGGTTCCGTCCCGCTGCATGGCGATCTCCGAAGGGTCGGACGGAGGGGGCGCCGCGGCCGCCAGTTGCGGCGCGATCTCCTCGATGATGTCGGCCACGTTCTCCACGAGCTTCGCTCCCTGGCGGATCAGGCGGTGGGGCCCGCGGCTGCGGCTCGATCCCGCCGGGCCGGGTACCGCGAAGACCTCACGGCCCTGCTCCAGCGCCCACCGCGCGGTGATCAAGGACCCGCTGCGCTCGGTGGCTTCCACCACCGCCACTCCCAGCGAGAGGCCGCTGATGACGCGGTTGCGGGCGGGGAAATGGTGCGGCAGCGGGGCCGTCCCCACGGAGTGCTCGGAAAGCACGGCACCGCCGGCCTCGACACGGCGGCAGAGGTCACGGTGCTCCGGCGGATAGGGCACGTCCACGCCCGACCCGAGCACGGCCACGGTCCCGCCGCCCTGGGACAGCGCCGTTTCATGCGCCTCGCCGTCGATGCCCCGGGCCAGGCCGCTGACCACGGCGATACCCGTGGCGGCCAGCCCCCGGCACAGGACACGGGTCATCTCGCGGCCGTATTCGCTCGGCGCCCGGGTGCCCACGACGGCCACCGCCGCGCGCGAGGCGACTTCCAACGATCCCCGGGCGTAAAGCACCGGCGGCGGGTCCGGTATGGCGCGCAGGCGTTCCGGGTAGGACGAATCGGTGTAGCGCACCAGCCGGGCGCCGGCCGCCCGTACCCGGCGCATCTCGTCCGCCGGAAGGTCCCAGGCGGAAAAGGCCAGGATGCCGTCGATGGCCGCCCGGTTCAGTCCCGGGACCCGGGACAACGCCGCGCGGCCGGCAAAGAAAGCATCGACGGGATCGGCGAAGTGGTCCGCGATGCGCCGAAAGCCCACGCACCCGAGCCCCGGCACGCGGCCGAAAGCCAGCCAGGCAAGTTCTCGCCGGGTCTCACCCGGCATCCTGTTGCTTCCCCCTGCCGGCCCGCGGCCGCAGGGTCAGGCGCAATGGCGTGTGATCGAGCCCCAACTCCGAGCGCAGCGCCTTGACGAGGTAGCGGCGGTAGCCCGCGCCGATGCCTTCCGGATAGTTGACGAAGAGCGTGAAGGTGGGCGGCTGCACGTCCGTCTGGGTGCCGTAGTAGAACTTCACGGCGCGCCCCCGGAACTGCGGCGGAGAATGCCGCTCGGTGAGCCGCCGCAGCGCCCGATTGAGCGCCGGGGTCTTGGTCCATCTGCGCTGGGCGTCGCCCACCCGCACTACCGTGTCCATCAGCTTCTTCATGCCCGAGCCTTCCAGGGCCGATAAAGAAACTATCGGCACATGGTCGGCAAACGGTAGCCGGCGGTGCAAGAAATCCTGGTACACCTGAAGGCTCAGGCGATCCGTATCGAGCAGGTCCCACTTGTTGATGCCCAGGACCATGGCCTTGCCGCGCTGGAAGCCGTAGGACATGACCTGCGCGTCCTGGTCCGTCACTCCCTCCGAGCCGTCCAGCAGGTGGATGACCACGTCACCGGCGTCCACCGAGCGCAACGCGCGGCTCACGCTGTAGCGTTCCACCGGGTCCACCACCCGGGCCTTGCGCCGGATGCCCGCGGTGTCGGTAAGGCGGCAAGGAGTCCCGCGCCAAGTGAAGTCCGCCTGGAGCGCGTCGCGGGTGGTGCCGGGGCGCGAGTCCACCAGCGAGCGGTCGTAGCCCAGCAGCCGGTTGACCAGCGTCGACTTGCCCACGTTGGGCCGCCCCACCACGGCCAGCGCCAGGGGCTCGGCGGTCTCGCGGCCTGCCTCCCGGTCGCGGGGAAGCGCGTCCACCAACTCCTGCATGAGGTCCGCGACCCCCAGCCCGTGCTCCGCCGAAAGCGGGAACAGCCGCTCCACGCCGAGCCGGTAGAAGTCGTAGAGGTCGCTCTCGCGGGGGCCGGTGTCGAGCTTGTTGACCGCGTAGAAGACCGGTTTGGGAGTCTGCCGCAACAGCTCCGCGGCGGCCGTGTCCAGCGGCGTGGGCCCGGTGCGTCCGTCCAGGAGAAAGACGATGACGTCGGCCTCGTCCACGGCCGTGAGGGTCTGCTGCAGGATCCGCCCCTTGAGCCCGTCGCGCTCGTCCGGCTCCAGGCCGCCGGTGTCCACCAGCATGAAGCGGTGCCGCCGCCATGCCACCTGGTTGTAGTTCCGGTCGCGGGTCACACCCGGCTGGTTGTCCACGATGGCGCGCCGGGCCCGGCTCAGGCGGTTGAACAGCGTCGACTTGCCCACGTTGGGCCGGCCCACGATGGCCACCAGCGGCATGTTCTCGGAAGTGCTCATGATCGGAGATAGATACGGCAACGACACCGACGCCCGCCAGCGTCGTTGCCTCACAGTCCTGACAGGAGTCCCGTTACAGTCCGAAGGCCGCGAGGCTCCGGGGATCCCGGCTCCACCCGGGGGTGGCCTTGACGGCCAGTTCCAGGTAGACACGGCATCCCAGCAGGCGCTCCAGGTCTTCCCGCGCCGCGCTGCCGATTTCCTTCAGCGCCGAGCCGTGCTTGCCTATGAGGATCGGCTTGTGGCTATCCCGTTCGGTATGAATGGTCGCGGCGATAACCACCAGGTCGCCGCCGTTCTTCTCCTCGAAGCTCTGGACCGACACCGCCGTGCCGTACGGGATCTCCTGGCGGGTGCGCAGGAAGACCTTCTCGCGGACGATCTCCGCGGCGATGAACCGCTCTGTCTGGTCCGTCAGCTCATCCTCCGGAAAGTAGCGGGGACCGGCCGGGAGACGCTTGAGGATACCCTCCACCAGAAGCGGGACGTTGTCTCCGGTCCGGGCGCTGATGGGCAGGATCTCCCGGCCGGGCAACAGCTCCGCCAGGCGCGCCATGACCGGCAGCAGCCGCCCCTTGGAAACCGCGTCGGTCTTGTTGAGCGCGATCACGGTCTCGTGACCGCTGCTCGCGAGGATCCCGGCGATGTCCTCGTCGTCCCCTCTCAGGCCGGCGCGGCCGTCCACCACCCACACCACCGCCTCCACGTCACCCAGGGAGCGCTTCGCCACGTCCACCATGCGCCGGTTCAAAAGCGATTGCGCGCGGTGGATTCCCGGCGTGTCCAACAGCAGGATCTGACCCCCCGGCACCGTCTTGATGCCCATGATGCGGTTCCGGGTCGTCTGCGGCCGGGGCGAGACGATGGCGATCTTCTCCCCCAGAAGCTGGTTCAGCAGCGTGGACTTGCCCACGTTGGGCCGTCCCAGGATCGCGACGAAACCCGACCGGAAATCCCCCTGGACCGGCGTGGCGTCCCGTTCAACGTGCGTGGACCCGGTGGTATCCATCGGTCCATTATGGCACGGGCGGACCGGAGGTCAATCAAGGTCTCGACACGTTCGAGCCGGCACCCGTCCGAGCGAGATCAGGAATCTACCGCGAAGTCTGGCTCACCCCGCCCGGCGCACGTGGATGAAGGTGCGGAGCGCCAGGTCCAGGAGGAAGACCCCCAGGCCGGCGGCGGCCAGCGTCCACCAGATTCCCCGGGCGGAGCCCGCGGCGTCGGGGTCGGCGGTGAAGAGGCGCTCGATGTCCTCGGCCAGGGTCTCCGACCGCAGCATCGTGCCGCCGGTCTCCCGGGCCAGCCGTTCCAGCAGCTCGGTGTTGGCGTCCATCTCCCGGTACTCCCGCGAGAAGGGCACGATGAAGGGGACCGTGAGAGCCACCGGAGGGGCGCCGGCGGGTCCTGACGGCTGCTTCACGGTTAGCAGGTTGATACCCCGGCGCGGAGTGGCGAAGCTCGTGCGGTAGCGTCCAGGCGCCACCTGCCGGAAGGCTCCCTCCTCCAGGGTCTCGTCGGCCCGGGTCAGCGATCCCTGCAGCTTCAGGTGGTTCACCGGCCGCCCCGCGGCCGAGAAGAGGTCCACCACCGCGTCCATGACCTCGCCTTCCCTCACGAAGTCGGTCCGCAGCCGGTGGTCGGAGACGCGCCTGACGGCAAGGCGCGCCGTCTGCGCGGCCCACCGGGAAAACGCCGGCCAGCGCACCCAGTGTCGCCCCCAACGGCCCGAGACGTCCGAGGTGAAGGCATAAACGCGGCCCAGGCCGTAGCGCCACGACACCAGCAACGGGTCCTCGCCGGCCAGCAGGTGGACCTCGGCCCCGGGCTTGACGTGCGTCAGGACATAGCCCAGGATCGGCGGCAGCGGCTCGTCCGAAAGCCCGCGCATGGGCCCCGCGGGACCGGCGACGGTAGGGGTCAGGGTCTTTTCCACCAACAGGTCCCGAGAGATCAGCAGGGTTTCGGTGGTGAAGATCTGCGGTATGGTGCGCGGGTCCACCGTGGCGTAGCTCCTGCCGCTGCCGCCTCGGGCCAACTGGGTCATGAAACGCCGGTTTGCATCGCCGCCGATGGATACCGTGGACACGGTGATGCGTTCCTGGGCCATGCGCGTCACCTGTTCCAGCAGGTCTTCCTTCTCGGTGAGGCCGTCGGACAGCACCAGCACGTGCTTGATGGCCGCCTCCTTGGCAGCCAGCACCCGGCGCCCTTCCACCATGGCCTTGCGGAGATCGGTGCCGCCGTCGGAGGTGAGGCCGGCCACGTCCTCGGCGATGTCCTCGGCCCCGCCCGCGGCGCGGAACGGCACCACCCACTCCCAACTGGAGTCGAACGCCAGGATGCCCACCTCGTCGGCGGGGTTGAGCAATTCGGCCGATGCCATGGTGGCGGCCTTGGCGAGATCCAGCTTGGTGGTCCCGTAGGGGCCGCTGCCCATGCTGCCGGACTTGTCCACCACGAAGAGCAGCGTCACATGCGGCAGCTCCATGCGCGCCGGCGGGCGCATCTCCACCGGCAACGTGCGCTCCAGCGGCGTCCGGTAGTACCCCCCCGCGCCGTAGCTGCGGGTCCCTCCCAGCACGATGAGGCCGCCGCCGAGGTCGCGCACGAACCGTTCGACGCGTTCCATCTTCACCTGCGCGAGCTGGTAGGCGGGGACGTTGTCCAGGACCAGCAGGTCGAAGCCCGACAGCTCGGGCAGCGTGAGGTTGGCCCACGCCGGGGTCTTCTCCACCACCTCGTATCCCTGCACCCGCAGGGCCTCGGCCATGAACCGCCGTGAGGCGTCGGCGTCGTGGAGGTAGAGGACGCGGGAGGGTCCCCTGACGCTGACGATGCCCTGCAGCAGGTTGTTCTCCGCCAGAACGTCCGCGGCCGCCTCCACCATCAGCTCGTAGGTGTGGGTGCCGCGGCGCTCCACGCTGTCGGTGAAGCTGAGCCAGTTGGCGCCGGGCGTCAGCTCCCGCCGACTGGAGCGGACGACGCGCCCGTCGCGCAGCAGCGTCACCGCCGCCGAGGATGCCCGCGCGCTGGTGACGGCGGCCTTGATCTCGAAGGTCTCGCCGCTGTCCACCACCGAAGGGACGGTAAGCTCCGACAGGTAGACCTCGTTCCGGCCCTCCGCGAGGCTCACGGGATACGGCCACACCGCGACTCCATGGGATCGCAGCATGTGCAGCACCCGCTCCACCGAGCCGCGGTTCTCGTTGGCGTCGGAGATGAGCAGGATACGGTTCTCGCGTCCCTCGCTGAGCTCGCCCAAGGCGCCCTGAAGCGCGGCGCCGAGGTCGGTGGCGTCGCGCTCCGGCGGCGGCGCCAACTCGCTCACGGGAAGCTCATCGGTGGGCAGGAACTCCCACTGCGGGCGGCGGGCGAAGGAAAATACGCCGAGCCGTACCTTCGGACCCACCAGCGCCTGGGCCTGCTCCAGGACGTCCGAGGCCCGGTCCCGGGCCTCCTCGCCGACGCTGTGGGAAAGGTCGACGGCCATCACCACGTCCAGCTCCGGGTCTTCGGCGAGAATCCGTGGATTCACCAGGGCCACCACCAGCACCGCCATCGCGGGCACCCGCAGCCACAGGGGAAGGAGCGACCGGCGGGTCCGGCAAACCACAACGCTTTCCGCCAGCAACAGCACCAGCGCCAGCACCAGCAGCGCCGGCCAGAGGTCGAAGCGCACTCCCGGACCGCTCTCCACCGCCGACGGCGCGGAGGCCGTCGCATCCGCCTGGTAGGACGGACGGATGCGGGACTCCTGCTCGCTGAACAGGTTCACCGCGAACTCGCCGTCTCCACGCTCGCCCTGGAAACGGTAGAAACCCACCTGCTCGGTGTCGGCGTAGGTGCCGGTGCGTTCCCGGACGCGAACCGGGCGGCTCTCCCCGGAGGGGCCCACGAACACCAGTCGCTCTTCGTCCACGCCCACGTCCGCCACGAAGGGCAGGCCCGCCGCCACCTGGCTGGCAGGGAACTCCCGGGCGGTAGGCCGGAACCAGGAGAAAGCGTTGCGCATCAGCAATGGGAACGACACCCGGAACGGCAGGTCGGAGCGGGTCAGGTCGAAGGCGAACACCAGCGCCTTGAGATCGCCGGATTCCACCGCGTGGATCAGCGGCCCGCGCCCGGACTCGGCCAGGGAGACGCCGCCGCCGTCTCCGACCAGCTCCAGCGCGTCCTGCACGTAGAGCCCGTCCAGGCTCACACCCTTGGCCAGCGGGTGGTCGGATCCGGTTGAAACCAGCGCCGGCCGCCGGGTCTGCCCAGCCACGCGCAGGGGCAGCCCCTCGGCCACGGTGCGGATGAGGATGAAGTTGCCGCGGGCGAGGGGCGGAGCCGGCACCCGATCCAGCATCACCACGTCGTAGGCCGCCACCTGCTCGGTCACGCGGTCCACCGGGATGCGGTCGATGCGCGCCAGGGTGACGTGGGGAAAGTACCGCAGCAGGCGTTCCAGGAACGGGTTGCCGGGGCCCACGTACAGAACCCGCGTGGGGCGCTCGTCGGGAAAGGCCAGGAAGGCGCGGTTGTCGGTCTCCAGGTCGTCGTCAATGGCCAGCAGCGCGGTGGCGCGGCCGCGCAAGGGGCCGGGGATGCCATAGATCAGCACCTCCCGGGCGAACGGCTCCAGGGACAGAAGCGCCCGGCTCACCACCCGGTCCGAGACCGTGACGATCAGGGGCGCGTGCACCGGCCGCTCCGTGAAGTTCTGCACCACCACCATGGCCTCGTACTCGTCGGCCTCGCCAGCCACCCTGCGGAACTGAAACCCCAGGATTCCGACGTTGTCCACCCCGCCCCGCACCTGCACGAGCTCCAGGTAGGACGCCGACAGCGGCAGCTCGTCGATGTCCTTGAAGGCGCCGTCGGTGATCACCACCACCCGATGCGGCCCCTGGCGCTTGAGGAACGTGTGCGCCAGCAGAACCGCCTCCTTCACCGGCGCCTCGGCGTCGGTGGCGGCCAATCCCTCCGCCGCCTGTCGCAGCTTCGCGCGATCCCGGGTGAAGGGCTGCACCACCTCGGGGGCGGCGCCGGCGGCGATGATCATCATCCGGTCGTTGCCGCCCAGTCCGTCGATCCGGCTTAGAAGCTCGTCGCGCGCCGCGCTCCAGCGCGAACCCGCCTCCCCCGCCGCCTTCATGCTGGCGCTCACGTCCACCACCACCACCAGGTCGCGGCCGCCGCCGCCCACGCCCAGGAGCGCCGGCCCGGCCAGCGCGATGATGACCGCGATGGCGGCCAGGAGCTGCAGGATCAGCGGCAGGTTCCGGCGCCAGAGCCAGCCCAGGCGCCGCCCGATGGGTCTCTCCCGCAGCACCTTTTCCAGCAGGAAGAGTGCGGTGACGGGCACCCGGGGGCCGCGCGGCCTGAGGCTGTTGAGCAGCAGGATGAGCGGGACGGCTCCCAGCAGGAAAAGAAAAGCCGCGGGAAAGAGCCACAGCATCGGAGGCTATCCTGGTGCCCCGCTAGCCCGCGCCCGGGGAAGAAGGAGCGGGAGCGCGGTTCGAACCCGCCCGCGCCGGCTCCACGTCGTCGGCCGAGGCGGGCTCGTGCATGAGGTAACGCAGCACGAAGTCGTCGAAGGGGACGTCGCTGGTGGTGCGCCGGTAATCCATCTGCCGGCCCTCGCAGAAGCGCTCGGCGCCGGCGAAGAAGTCCTCGGCTTCCCGGTGGAACCGGTCCGCCAGGTCCCGGTCGACAAAGACGCGGCGCTCCCGGCCGGTCTCGACGTCCACCAGCGACACGTCGCCCCCCGGGTCCAGCCGCGTCTCGCCGTCCTTGAGCACGTGGACGAGCAGCACGTCATGCCGCTTCCGGGCCAGCTCTTCCAGGGCGGCGCGGCATCCGGACGCGTCCAGCAGGTCGCTGAACAGCACCACCAGCCCGGGCCGGGGATAGAGCCGCGTGAAGGTCTTCACCGAGGTCTCCAGGTCGGTGCGGCCGGCGCACGACAGCTCCGCGAGGAAGTTGAACAGGGAGAGTAGCTGACGCCGCGCCCGCGCCGGCGGCAACTGCCCGGTCAGGTCTTCGGCCAGACCCGCCGCCCCCACCCGGTCGTGGGTCTTGAGGCCGATGTACCCCAGGGCCGCGGCGACGTTCTTGGCGAAGTCGATCTTGGCGGGCGAGCCCTCCGCCATGGACAGGCTGGTGTCCAGCAGGAGGTAGACCGTGATCTCCTCCTCGGCGGTGAATACCTTGAGCAGCAGCCTCTCCAGGCGGCCGTAAACGTTCCAGTCCACGTAGCGCAGGTCGTCGCCACGGCTGTACTTGCGGTAGTCGGAGAACTCCAGGCTGAAGCCCTTTCGGATCGTCGGATGCTCCCCCCGCGCGATGCCCCAGCTCAAGCGCTTGGCCACCAGCCGCAGCTTGTCCAGCCGGGCCAGGAAGTCCGGCTCCAGGAAACGGTGCGCCTCGGCCTCGGCCATCAGGGCTGCACCTCCGGCACCTGCTCCACCACCTCCTCCAGAACCCTTTCCGGGGCGATGCCGGAGGCTTCGGCGGCGAGATTGAGGAGCAGCCGGTGACGCAGGCTCGGCATGAGATCGCGGCGGATGTCCTCGAACGACACGTTGGGCCGGCCGGAAAGCAGCGCCCGGGCCTTGGCCGCCAGGATCAGCGCCTGCAGGCCCCGGGGGCTGGCGCCGTACTGCACGTACTTCCGCGCCAGCTCGGTGCTGTGATCGGTCTCCGAATGGGTCGCCATCACCAGCCTTACGGCGTAGTCCCGCACCGGACCGGCCAGCGGCACCGCCCGCACCGCCTCGCGCATCTCCAGCACCGACTCCGCCGCCAACACCTTGGTGAGCCCGCCGGAAGGGGCGGCCGTGGTCAACTCCGCGATCCGTCCCATCTCGTCGTAGGAGGGGTAGCGGACGATGAGCTTGAAGAAGAAACGGTCCACCTGCGCCTCCGGGAGCGGATAGGTGCCCTCCATCTCGATGGGGTTCTGGGTGGCCAGGACCATGAACGGGCTGGGGATGGCGTGCGCCGCTCCGCCGGCGGTAACGCTCTGGTCCTGCATCGCCTCCAGCAGCGCGGACTGGGTCTTGGGAGTCGCCCGGTTGATCTCGTCCGCCAGCAAGATGTTGGCGAACACCGGACCCGCTTCGAACTCGAACACCTTCCGCCCCGAGACGTCCTCGTTGACCACGTTGGTGCCGGTGATGTCCGCCGGCATGAGGTCGGGGGTGAACTGGATGCGCGAGAAGCTCAGGTCCATGAGCTCTCCGAGCGAGCGCACCATCAAGGTCTTGCCCAGGCCGGGAACGCCCTCCAGCAGACAATGGCCGCCGCACACCAGCGCGATGAAGATGCCTTCGATGAGCTCCTCGTGGCCCACCACCGCCTTGCGCATCTCGCCCCTGACTTCCTCGAACGCGTGCTGCGCGCTCTCCATACGGTGCCGGACCCCGTCGATCGATGCTTCCGATGTTACAGCCATATCACTCCCGAGTGTCCCCTGGCCGGCGGCGCGGCCCGGGCTCACGACTTCGGTCCCGTGCGCGTCACCCCCAGGGACAGGAAGTACTTCTTGATGGTTTCCTTGAACTCGGCCGGGATCTCCTCGGAGGAGAGCTCCGCCTCCACCTGCCGGCGGTACCGGACCACCACCTCCTCTTCGGCCACGGTGCTGTCGCCCGCCCGCGCCTCACCCCGGAAGCCGAAACCACGGCTCTTGCCCGGGCCCAGCAGCCCTTCCAAGTGCGTGCGCACGCGCGCCTGGAAACCGGGGTCGAAGGGCTCCTGCCCCCCCTTGCCGGGCTCGTTCCCCGGTTGCCGCCCCGCCGCCGGCGGGTTCTCCTCGGGCCCCTCGGGGCGCCCGGGCCGGGTCGCCTCGGCCATGGACTCGTCCGACTCGTCGCCGAGCAGCAACTCGGTGAGGAACTGCCGGGTGCCCTCCAGCGAGCGGCGGTCCTGCTCCTGCCTGGCGTCCCGCTCCAACCGGTCGAGGAACTCCTGCACTTCCTGCTCGCTCATGTCCTCGGAGGCGCCGGGCCGCTGGTCGAGGGAAGACAGCCCCAGGGACTCCAGCAGATCGCTTCTGCTCCTCCCCTGAAACGCGTCCCCGGTCCGGCCGGCCTCCGAACGCCGCAGGTGTTCCCGCAACCGCTCCAGGGCCTTGTCGGACAGCGCCGGCCATTCGAGCCCCGACCTGGCGGGCCATGACCGGGTCATGTCCTCCAGCACGTCCACCATGGCCGCCACCGACGCCTCCAGCCGCGACTTCTCGGGGCCGGCCTCGCCCAGTTGCCGCTCGGCCATCTCGCGCAAGGCCTCGGCCATGCGCCGGCTCTCGGCGAGGTCCTGCTCCCGCGCCTGCCGCTCCAGCTCCCGGGCATGTTCCTCGATTGCCTGGGCCATGAGCGACGGCGCCGACGCCGCCTGGGGGGCGCCGCCCGGCGGCAGCCACAACCCCGCCGCGGCCGACAGCACCAGGAGCGGCCCGGCCAGCGCATGCCAGGTGAACCGGCGCCGGCAAAGCGGCGGCAGCGCCACCGCGCCGACCTTCTCCGCCGCTTCCTCCACCACCAGGGACTCCTCCGGGCCGACCCCTCCTTCCGGCCGCTCCCGTGACCGGGACAGTATCTCCCACGCGGTCAGCACCCGCTCCTTCAGCTCCAGTCCGTCATCCACCTGCTTGAGAGAGCGGACGAACGCCTGCTCCCGCCACGGACGCAGCAGGAACACCACCGCCGCCGCGGCCACGAACACCAACGGCGCGAACCACAGGAGCCCGGCGTCCACGGCCGCCAGGGCCCGCGCCAGCACCACGCCGGCGGCCGCCAACGCGGTGTAGAAGAGGCTTTCCAGCAGCAGGCGCTCGCGCCGTTTGCGGCGCTCCCAGCGGCGCAGGCCGGCCAGCTTCTCCTTCAGAACCGCTTCCGGATCGTTCACGAATAACCTTTCTGGATGCGCTTCAAGCCGCGGGCCAGGAACCCCAGGCCCAAGGCGAACACCAGCCCCTGGAAGGCCCAGTGCACGAGGGCCGGGGGCCACGCCGAGCCCCACGGCGGGGCCATGTCCAGCGTGCCGAGATGATAGAGCAGAAACGCCACCGGATTCAACGTCTGGGCCCACGCCCCGAACGCGCCGGAGATCAGGAAGAAGCAGACGAAGATCCAGCGGATGAAGACCCGGCGGCTGTCGGCCTTGCGCTCCCAGAAGGCCAGGCCGACGAGGCCCCAGATTCCGTAGCCCACGGCATACAGGAAGAGCATGGGCAGGGTGGAAGCCATGTCGTCCAGGGGCGCCCGGGCGATGGCGCCCGACCACGCCAGCAGCGGCGCCGCAAGGCCGAGGAGGATGAGCCCGTGGACCGCCAGGACGGAGAGCAACCCGGAGGCCACGGCGAAGACGCCGAGACGCTCCTCTTCGAGCCAGTGCCGTAGCGGCGAGAAGCGCCAGGCGAGGAACTCGAGACCGGCGAACCGAAGCGTCAGGTAGACGATCAGCAGCAGCGCGGCCACCACGGAGAACTTGAAAAGGAACGCGGGGCCGACCCAGAACCGCGCCTCGGCCGCCGGCAGCACCAGCGCCAGCACCTGAAGCGTGCCGAGGATGGCCACGTACAGCAGATAGGTCATGCAGGCCTGGCCCTCTTCCCAATAGACCGTCACGGCTTCCCGGAAAACCGGGTTCGTCCACGGCCTCACAGGTCCTCCTCCTCCCCGCCCAACGGGATCGCCACGCGAAACAGCTTGAAGTGATGAGTCGCCACGCGGGGGTCCTGCACCCGCAGTTCCGCCTCCTCTCCCCGTATCCAGCCGATGACGAAGGCCGTCTTGGGATCCGCGTCACCGTCCGGGAATACCGAGCGCCGAAGCAGAACCTGGCGCACCTTCTCGTCGAACCAGACGTCCTCGGGCTGCGGTTCCTTCCTCTCCGCCTCCTCGCCGGCGCCGCGAACCTCCGGAAGCTCGCGCCGCAGGCGGCCCCCCGGCGGAACGTCTCCCAACCTGTAGCCGCGCCCGCCGATCAGCAGCCAGCATTCGGTAAGGCTGCCGGTGCCGCGGTTGGCGATGGCGATGCGGTAGGTCCGGCGCGAATGCTCCCACTCGATGGCGACCGGCGAAGGCCGGACGGCGCGAAGCCGGAACAGCGCCGTGTTCCACTCCGCGAGCGGAACCTGAACGAGGTTGCGCGGGCGCCCCTCCCGCAGCACCAGCGACGCCTCCGCTTCGCCGCCGGGCGCCGGCACCAGGTCGAGCTGGGTCAGGTCACGGCCGAGGCTGAAGGAAAAATCCTTGTGGCGGGTCGCGAACAGGCCCACGTTGGAGTGCACCGGCGCCACATCGGACCACAGCGTGCCGTCCACCACCGTGGAAGAGATCAGGATTCCGTCCGGTGTGTGGCCGCCCCGGTCGAAGTACCAGTAACCGGCGAGGCCCCAGGCCAGCGCAAGCCCCGCCGGCGCCAGGGTCAACGCACGCCGGCGGGGGCCGCCGGCCTTCCAGTAACGGAACCACAACAGCAGCGAGCCGGCGTAGAGCGCCAGCGCCAGAAGCAGCGACAGCATCGGGGAACGCAGGCTGGAGAAACCGAAGTCCTGGAGCAACCCGATGAACAACTGCAGGTTCCAGGCCGTCCACGGTTCCGTGCGCCGGGGAGGAGGCGCTCCCAGCGCCTCCCCGAAGAGCGCCGGAAGACCCTTCCAATCCGATACCGGCGGGCGGCCCACATCCAGCGCCAGATAGACCACCCTGCCCTCGCCGTGGGGCTTCTCCACAAGGACGGGCGTGCCGCCCTCCGCCAGCAGGACGCGGCCGTCGGCGGTGGCCGCGGCGTTCTGCACGAGGACGTCCCCGAGGACGGCGCCGAACTGGGCCGACAGCTCCGGCAACGCGTCCAGCCGCTTGAGGCCGGCGACCCTGACGGGCAGCAACGCGGCGGTGGCCGGATCCTGATACAGGGCGAAGTGGGCGCCGCCCAGCACCACCAGGATCCCGCCCGCGGATAGCCAGTGCGTCAGCGCGCCCCGCTGTGTCCTGGACAACCCCCGCAGGGACTGCTCGTAGAGCATGACGCTCCAGACGCCGCCGAAAGCTCTCGCGTCTTCCGGAAGATCGCTCAGGGCCACGGAGACGACGGGCACCGGGGTCTGGTAGGAAAGCGGGATGGCGGGCGCGACGTTGCTCCGGGTGAGCAGGAGAATCAGCGGCTGGCCGGTGAAGCGGCCGCGCAGGCTGACAGCGGTTTCATGCGTCCGGCCGCCGCCGGTGAAACGCAGGACCAGCGGCTGCGCCACCGAGTCCGGATCGACGGTAACGTAGACGACCTTGCGGGCATGGGTGGAGAGAAAGATGTCGCGGCGCTGGATGAACGAGTACGGCTCCATGCCCCGGGTGGGGCCGCCGCGGGCCTCCACGACCTCCAGGACGCCGCGGACGGCCACCCCGGAGTTGACCAGCTCGATGCGCACGGGCAAGGGTTCGCCGAGCCGGAAGATGCCCCCGAAACCCGGCTGCGCCCGAATCGACACCTCGGCCAGTGCATGAGCGGAAACGAAGAGCGCCAAGGCCGCGACAACCGCGGCCCACCCCGTCGGTCCCGAAGCCTTCGTCAAGCTCGGGACAGGCCGTAGCGAGGCGCCGGCGGAGCGAAGTCGAAGGAAACTATTCGATGAAAGAGACGTCCAGTACCTCGAAGTTCCGCACGCCCGCGGGCGTACGCACCTCCACCAGGTCACCCACTCGGCGGCCGATCAGAGACCGCGCCACCGGGGAACCCAGGGAGATCCGCCCTTCCCTGGGCTCTGCCTCGTGCTCGCCGACAATCTTGTACATGACGTTCTCGTCGGTGTCGTCGTCCACCAGCTTGACGGTGGCGCCGAATACGATCTTGTCGCCGGAGAGCTTGGATACGTCGATGACCTGAGCCCGCGCGATCTTGTCCTCGATCTCGCGAATCTGGACATCGAGCAGGGACTGGCGATCCTTGGCCGCGTGAAACTCCGCGTTCTCCGACAGGTCGCCGTGGGCCCGGGCTTCCTCGATGTCGCGAACATTCTTGGGACGCTCAACGGATTTGAGGCGCTGGAGATCCTCCAGCAATTGCTGATGCCCCTGCGCCGTCATCGGCACGGGGCCGTCATTGTCCGCCATCAAACTGCACCTCTGCAAAAATATCCGGGCAAGCTGAGTTGCCTCCGCCTGCCCGTGGAATTCAGCACGGTGGGGAGTTTAACACCGGGCGGCGAGAAATCAAAGAAGAGTGGGGAGGGGTCGGGTGATAGGGTTGGCACCCCCAGGGCGGGGGGGGGGCCCAACCTCCCCCCGGGGGGTGACCCCTAAACCCACCCGGGGGGGG
>JAJDTQ010000235.1 GCA_022827045.1 Candidatus Binatia bacterium | reverse complement strand
GGCTTTCGTCTCGGTCACCTACGGCGCCGGCGGCAGCACCCGCGAGAAGACCGTCGCCATCACCCAAAGGATCAAGCGCGAGGCCGGCATCGAAGCCATGGCCCACCTCACCTGCGTGGGACACGGGCGCGACGAGATCGGTGAGCTCCTCGACGAATACGAGGATGCGGGCATCGAGAACATCATGGCGCTACGGGGCGACCCGCCCCGGGGAGACACGGAGTTTGTCCCCCACCCCAAGGGATTCTCCCACGCCAATGAGCTCATCGCGTTCATCCGGGAACGGAAGGACTTCTGCATCGGCGGCGCCGGCTACCCCGAGATGCACCCGGAAGCGCCGGGCCCGGAGGAGGACCTGCTCAACCTCAAGCGCAAGGTCGACGCCGGCGCGGACTTCGTCGTCACCCAACTCTTCTTCGACGAGCACGACTACTTCGAGTTCGTATCACGGGCGCGGTCAGAAGGGATCGACGTGCCCATCGTTCCGGGCGTGATGCCCGTAACAAATACCGCCCAGATCAAGCGCTTCACGCAGATGTGCGGGGCGGCGATCCCGGAACCGCTGTTGGCGAAGCTGGAGGCGGTGGCGGACGATGCCGAGGCGGTCGTCGAGGCCGGCATCGAGCACGCCACGCGGCAGTGTCACGCGCTCCTGGACGGGGGCGCGCCGGGCATCCATTTCTACACCCTCAACCGCTCCCTCTCCACCCGGAAGATCCTCGCCAGCCTGCAGGGCGAATAGAAAAGGGCCGGGAGCATCATGCCCCCGGCCCTTTGTTGCAAAGCCGAAACGAAACCTAGCCTTCGATCACGTGGCGCCACTTGTCGAACACCTTCTTCTTGAGCTCGGGTGTCGACTCGGCCACCGGCGGAAAGTCCTTCATCCACTCGAAGGGGCGCGTGGCGTCGATGATGGCGCGTGAGTTGAAGCCCTTCTTGCCCGGCTGGATGCGCGGGTCCAGCGGGCCGCTCCAGCAGCGCCGCAGGATGTCGATGGAGTCCACGGGATCGGAACGCGTGGCCAGCGCCCAGAGGACGTCGAAGGTCTTGGTTGGGTCGATGTCGTCGTCCACGACGATGACGTAGCGTCCGAGGTAGGCGCCGGCGTGCACCTGCGAGGCCACGAAGCCGGCCTGGCGCGCGTGGCCCGGATAGCGCTGCTTGATGGAAATGATGTTGAGCAGTCGGCCGCCGCCCGCCTCGTGGCACCATACGCCCTTGACGTCCGGCACCCCGGCCTTCTCCACCTGGTCCCAGATGAGCGCGGCCTTCACCATGCACTTGGCGATGGAGTAATCCGAAGGCGGACGCCCGGGCCGGGCGGCGGTGAGGATCGGATCGTTGCGGTGGTAGATGCGCTGCACCCGGATCAACGGCTCGGGCCGGCTGTTGCTGGCGTAGTAGCCGGTCCATTCGCCGAACGGCCCTTCGGTCACACGTTCCTCCGGGTCCATGAAGCCCTCGATGACGATCTCGGCATGGGCCGGGAACGGCAGCCCGGTGACCTCGCCGTTGATGACGTCGATGGGGCCTCCCTTGAGCCCGCCGGCATAGTCATACTCGGACACGCCGTAGTCCACCTCGTTGCCGGACACCATGAACAGCACCGGGTCCTGGCCGACGCAGACGATCACCGGGCACTTCTCGCCCCGGTCGAACCATTTGTCGCGCTGGATGCGGCCGTGCTTTCCGGGCGAGATGTAGACGTTCATGCTCGTCTCGTCCTGCACCATGCCGCGGTAGGTGCCGAAGTTGACCCAGCCCTCGTCCGGGTCCTTGGTCACCACCAGGCAACCCGTGCCGATGTAGCGTCCGCCGTCCAGCTCGTGGACGAAGGGCACCGGGAACTTGAGCAGGTTGATGTCGTCGCCCTTGAGCACGTTCTCCATCACCGGCCCGGTCTCGACGACGCGGTGCGGGATCGGGTTGTGCTGGGAGATCTTCTCGCGGGTGGCCCGCACGAGGTCCAGGTCGGTGAAATCCAGGGGTAGGCCCAAGGCCAGCGCCATGCGCTTGAACGACGCGTTCTGGGCGAACAGCACACGGTATCCCTCGGGGTAGTCCTTGATGTTGTCGTAAAGCACCGCGGGGACCGGTCCGCTGCTTCCCTGGGCGATGAGCTCGGAAAGCGTTCCCATCTCCAGGTTCCAGTCCACCCCGTCGACCTTCTTCAGTTGCCCGAAGCTCTCGACGATCTCAAGCCACTCCCGGAGGTCGGTGTAGCTCGGCGTCCCGCCAGCCTTCAGCTCTTTCTCGGCGATCTTGGTTGCTTCTACAGCGGCCATATATTACTGGCTCCTTCCTTCGATATTCGTACTACCATAACCTCAATGGGAACTCTGATCAACAAGGACGTCCGCCGTTGAACTGAATGTCCAGACCCGTCATTCCGGCGAAAGCCGGAATCCAGAGTCCCGCCCGCAGTGTTTCTGGATTCCGGCTTTCGCCGGAATGACGGGAAACGGTTGACTCTGCCCGATCCGGCCTCAGTCCCCCATCATGGTGTCGTCCATGCCCTCGGTGTCGTCTGCGGGCAGGCCGTTGCAGCTATCCGGGTCGAGGGTCAGGTAGACGTTGGCGCCCACCGGCACGGCGTTGGCCGGGTGGGTGTGAACGCGGATCAACTGCTCGCGCACCTGGACCTGGCAGTGGTACGCATCGCCCATGAAGACCGCGTCGTGCAGCGTCCCCTGCAGCACGTTGTCCATGGTCGCCGGCGCCTCCGAGCTTACGCTTATGTTCTCGGGCCGGATCGAGATCACCGCCTCGGCTCCCTTGTCCATGGGGACGGCGGGACTGAACGAGAGCATGCCGAACTCCGTATCGAGCCGGCTCGGGTGGGAGTTGGCGCCCGCCTCCGCCACCTTGCCGTTGATGAGGTTCGTGAGTCCCAGGAAGGTGGCGGTGAACTTCCGCTTGGGCTTGGCGTAGAGCTGGTGGGGATCCCCCACCTCGATCAGCTTGCCGCCGTGCATGACCGCGATCTGGTCGGAGATGGCCAAGGCTTCCGCCTGGTCGTGGGTCACGTAGATGGTGGTGATGTTGACGCGCCGCTGCAGAGCCTTGATCTCGAAGCGCATCTGCTCCCGCAGCTTGGCGTCGAGGTTGCTGAGGGGTTCGTCCAGCAGCATCACCTTGGGCTCGTTGATCAGCGCCCGGGCGAAGGCCACCCGCTGCTGCTGTCCGCCGGAGAGCTTGGGGGCCGGCCGCTCCTCCAGTCCGCCCAGACCCACGATCTTCAGCACGTCTTCCACCCGGCTGCGGATCTCGGCCCTGGGCCGGCGCTGGATGGTGAGAGGGTAGCCCACGTTCTCCGCCACCGTCATGTGCGGCCAGATGGCGTAGGACTGGAACACCATGCCGATGGGCCGGTGGTTGGGCGGCACGTAGGCGCCGCCGGCGGAGTTGAACACCGCCTTCTCGTCGATGTCGATGACGCCGCTTTCCGGCCGCTCCAGCCCGGCCACGCAGCGCAGCGTGGTGGTCTTGCCGCAGCCGCTGGGGCCCAGGAAGGTGTAAAGTGAGCCCTCGGGGATCTGGAGCGAGACTCCCTTGAGGACGTGAACCCTTTCGGCGCCTTCCCCGAAGTACTTCTCGAGACTCCTGATATCGACCATGACTCTGTCGTCGTTCACCGTGACCTCCGTGCTGCCGGCAATGGAGAACCGCCTGGCGCCGGCGCCAGGCCGGCACTGGGATGAGCCACCTATTGCACACAAGACACCGGATTTCAACTTGAACACGGCGCCGCCAGGGTTGCTTTCAGGGCGGTTTTTTCCTAACAACAACCTGTCGCGCGGACGCCCGTCCGACATGCCGCAAGCCGCGTGCGGGGCATCCGTTCATCCGACGCGAAGGGAGCATCCATGAAGGCTGACATGGTGATCAAGAACGGTACGGTGGTGACGCCCGAGAACACGTTCGACGGCGGGGTGGCCATCAACGACGGGAAATTCGTGGCCATCGGCACGAACGACTCGCTCCCGGAAGGCACCCGGGAGATCGACGCCAAGGGGAAGCACATCCTGCCCGGGCTGATCGACGCCCATGTCCACTTCCGTGAGCCCGGCATGACCCACAAGGAGGACTTCGGCACCGGCTCGCGCGCCGCCATCGCCGGCGGCATCACCTGCGTGGTGGACATGCCCAACACGATTCCGCCGGTGACGCATCCCGAGCAGGTGGAGGAGAAGAAGGTGCTGGCGGAGGAGAAGTCGCTGGTGGACTTCGCGCTCCTCGGCGTGGTGGTACAGACCAACGCCGACCAGATCCTGCCCATGGCCCGGGTGGGAGCGGTGGGCTTCAAGATCTTCTTCGGCGAGACCATCGGCAACCTGCCCTTCCCGGACGACGGCGTGTGCCAGGACGTGTTCCAGAACATCGCCGAGTCCCGTCTGCCGCTGTGCATCCACGCCGAGAACCGGCAGATCATGTACCACCACCTGAACCGCATCAAGGAGGAGGGCAAGAGCGACCCGGTCAACTGGGAGTCCACCCGCCCGGCCATCTGCGAGGCCGAGTCGGTGCACCACGCCCTCTTCTTCGCCGAGACCTTCGGCACCAAGATGCACGTGCTGCACATGAGCTCCAAGCAGGCCGCCGGCATGGTGCGGGACGCCAAGGCTCGGGGGCTCCGGATCACCGCCGAGACCGGCCCCCACTACCTGCTGCGCGAGCCCAAGGACATGGACAAGGCGGGCCCGCTGCTCAAGATGAACCCGCCGGTAAGGACCCGCGACCACGGCGAGGCCCTGTGGGACGGGCTGCTCAACGGCTACGTGGACATGATCGCCACCGACCACTCTCCCCACACCCTCGAGGAAAAGGGCGCCGACGTCCACGGCAACATGCTGAAGCCCGCCATCTGGGATTGCATCTCCGGCTTCTGTGGCGTGGAAACCGGCCCCTCGCTGATCCTGACGGAGGTCAACAAGGGCCGCATGAGCCTGAACCATTACGCGAGATTGGCATCTGAAAACCCTGCAAAAGTATGGCAAATATATCCTCAAAAAGGCGCCCTTCGGGTCGGTTCCGACGGCGACGTGACAATCGTCGACATGGACAAGGAAGGCGCCATCGACGTCAACAAGCTGCACAGCAAGAACAACCCATCGCCATGGCACGGCTGGAAGATCAAGGGCATACCGGTGATGGCCATCGTGCGCGGCCACGTTCAGATGCAGGACGGCGAGCCCGTGGGCGAGGCCGTCGGACGCATGGTGTACCCGGTACCGGACTGATGACTCAGGAGAACCATGAAACGCACTGAACCGCTGGAGTTTCACCAGCCCACGAGCCTCGCCGAGGCCACCCGGATCATGCTGGACGGCGGCCCGGGCGGCTACTTCCTGGCCGGCGGCACCGACCTCGTCATCGCCATGAAGGAAAAGGGGCTGGTGCCCAGGTACGTGGTGGACCTCAAGCGGATACCGTCCCTTTCGGGGATTCGCGAGGAGGCCGACGGCGGCATCGCCGTCGGCGCCCTGACCACCATGCGGGAGGTGGAGATCTCCCCTCTGATCGTCGGTCGCTACCCGTTCCTGGCCCAGAGCGCCGCCGAGGTGGGCTCCATCCAGATCCGCAACCGTGCCACCATCGGCGGCAACATGGCCAACGCCACCCCCTCGGCGGATGTGGCGCCGCCGCTGCTGGCGCTGGACGCCAGGGCCAAGGTGGTCGGCGCCGGCGGCGAACGGGTGATGGACCTCAAGGACTTCTTCCGCGGCCCCGGCCAGACCGTGGCTGAACCCGGCGACATCCTGACCGAGATCATGATTCCTCCCCAGGACCCGCGGCTGGTGGGAGAATACATCAAGTTCTCGCCCCGGGACATGATGGACCTGGCGTACATCGGAGTGGCCGTCACGCTGACGCTGGCCGAGGCCGACCGGCGCTGCGGGTCGGTGGCCATCGCCCTGGGAGCGGTCTCACCTACGCCCATGCGGGCACCCGGAGCCGAAGCCGTGCTCCGAGGCCAGGTACTGACCGAGGAGCTGGCGGAGGAGGCGGGCCGGAAGGCGGCCGAAGAATGCAGCCCCATCAGCGACGTGCGCTCGTCCGCCGAATACCGTAGGGCCATGGTCCGGGTGAACACCAAGCGCGCGCTGCTCAACGCCGCCGCCGGCAACGGCCCGGTGCCGTGGACCAGCCGGAGGGACCGCCGCTACGCCTAGAAGGAGCCTCAGAATCCATGAGCCAACCCATTGAATTCACCCTGAACGGCAAGCCCACTTCGGTGGATGCCCCGGCGCACCGCCTGCTGCTGGACCTGCTGCGGGACGAAATCGGCATCACCGGCACCAAGGAGGGCTGCGGCACCGGCGACTGCGGCGCGTGCACGGTCTACCTCAACGGCCAGCCCGTGAACTCGTGCCTGGTTCTGACCGGTGAACTGGGCGACGCCGACATCGTCACCATCGAAGGCCTCAAGGACGGCGACGCCTACCATCCCATCCAGGCAGCCTTCATCGAGGACGGCGGCGCCCAGTGCGGCTACTGCACCCCCGGCATGCTGATGATGGCCGCGTCTTTCCTCGAGGACAACCCCGACCCCACGGACGACGACATCCGCTTTGCCCTCTCGGGCAACCTGTGCCGCTGCACCGGATACGTGAAGATCGTCGAGGCGGTCCAGGACGCCGCGGCCGAGCTCCGGCGGCGCGCCGGCAAGGGACAGGACCATGAATGATCTCAACGATCTCAAGGTCGTCGGCCATCCGGTCACCCGCATCGACGTGGACGAGAAGGTCACGGGGACCGCGACGTACGGGTACGACCTGGTGCTGCCGGACATGCTGCACGGCAAGGTCCTGTTCAGCACCCGGGCGCACGCGCGCATCGTCAGCATCGACCTGGAGAAGGCACGCAAGCATCCCGGCGTGGTGGCGGTTATTTCCGGCGAGGACACCCCCTGGACCCACGGCGAGTCCGTCAAGGACAAGCCGTTCCTGGCCCAGGGCAAGGTGCGCTACATCGGCGAGCCGGTAGCGGCGGTGGCGGCGGTGGACGAGGACACCGCCCAGGCGGCGCTCAAGCTCATCGAGGTGGAGTACGAAGACCTGCCCGCTTACTTCACCCCCGAAGAAGCTTGCCAGCCAGGCGCCGTGGCCATCCACGAGGAGTTCGAGAACTATCGCAAGGCCCCGTTCATCGTCGGCGCGCCCATGCCCAACGTGTGCGAGCACTTCAAGCTACGCACCGGCGATACCGCCGAAGGATTCAGGCAGTCGGACATGGTGCTGGAGGAGAAATACTACGTGCCGATCATCCAGCACGCCGCCATGGAGCCCCATTCGGCCCACGCCCAGGTGGACCCCGACAGCGGACGGGTCACCGTGTGGGTGGCAAACGACGCGCCCTTCCGGGCGCTCACGGAAGTGTCCGAGGCCCTGGGCCTGCCGCAGGAACAGATCCGCCTCATCAACCCGCTCCAGGGCGGCGGCTTCGGCTCCAAGGGCGGCCTCAAGCTCGAGCCCATCGCCATGGGGCTGGCGTTCCACACGGCCGGCCGGCCGGTGCGGGTGAAATTCAACCGCGAGGAGACCTTCATCTCCACACTGGTGCGCCACGAGGCCACCGTACACATCAAGAGCGGCGTCAAGAACGACGGCACCCTCGTGGCTCGGCACATGACGCTCTACTGGGGCGGAGGGGCCTACGCTGAGAAGAGCCCGACGGTGTGCATCCGCGGCAGCCTCCCCTCCCCCGGCCCCTACCGTATCCCCCACGTCCACGTGGACGGCTACGCGGTGTACACCAACAAGCCCGTGGCCGGGGCGTATCGCGGCTACGGCATCCCCCAGGGCGCCTGGGCCACCGAGCAGCACATGGACGAGCTGGCCCGCAGGCTGGCCATGGACCCGGTGGACTTCCGCCTGAAGAACGTCTTCGTGGACGGCGACATGGCCTACTGGGGCGAGCAGTTGCACAACGTCGGCCTCACCGAGACCCTCACCAAGGCGGCGGCGGCCATCGACTGGGGCAAGCCCAAGCGCGCGGGGGTCGGACGCGGGCTGGCCTGCATCTCCAAGCCCACCCGGTCGCCCACCACCTCCAACGCCGGCGTGCTGGTGGACGCCGACGGCGAAATCACCGTGCTTGCGGGCACTGTGGAGATCGGCCAAGGGTGCAACACGATCCTGGCGCAGGTGGCCGCCGAAGAGTTGCGGGTGCCCATCGAGCAGATCCGGGTGGCGCCGCTGGACACCGACCTGATCCCCTTCGACGCCTCCACCACCTCCAGCCGCAGCACCTATCACATGGGCAACGCCGTGCGCCGGGCGGCCATCCACGCGCGCGAACAGCTCCTGGAGATGGCCGGCCCCGCCCTCGAAGGCAAACAGGAGGAGCTGGTGGTGGCCGACGGCAAGGTCCACCTCAAGGACCACGAGGACATGGCCCTGACCTACGGCGAGCTGATCCGGCGCGGGCTTGGCGGCGAGGCCGTGCTCCGGGGCGACGGCTCGTACACCTACGAGATCGGCAAGGACCTGGACCTGGAAACCGGTCACAGCGACCACGCGTCGGCCTTCTACATGTACGCCACCCAGGCCGCCGAGGTCTCGGTGGACGAGGAGACCGGCCGGGTCCGGCTGCACCGGGTGTCCGCCGCCCACGACGTGGGCAAGGCCATCAACCCGCTCAACTGCGTAGCGCAGATCGAGGGCGGCGTGGCCATGGGCATCGGCTCCGCCCTCCACGAGAACCTGGTCATCGACGAGAACGGCAAGGTGCGGAACCCGTCGTTCCTGGACTACCACCTGGTGACGTCGCTGGACGTGCCCGAGATCATTTCCATCGTCGTCGAGTGCGCCGAACCCGAGGGCCCCTACGGCGCCAAGGGGCTGGGCGAGCCTGGCCTGGCGCCCACCCCCGCGGCCATCGGCAACGCGGTGGCGGACGCCATCAAGTCCCGTATCCGCGATCTGCCGTTGACGCCGGAGCGGGTGTTCTGGGCACTGGAGGAACGCGACCGGAAGTAGAAACGGTCGCGACCATTGTCATGACGGGTCTCGAGGACGCTCGGGAGCCGTCAAACGGGAGCCATGGCCAAGATCCCCGTAGTCATTCTCACGGGCTTTCTCGGAGCGGGCAAGACCACCCTCCTGAACCGCATCCTCACGGCGCCCCACGGCTACCGCATCGCCGTGGTCATCAACGAGTTCGGCGAGGTTGGCATCGACCACCATCTCATCGTCGCCTCGAACGAAGAGATCTTCCAGATGAACAACGGCTGCATCTGCTGCGCGGTCCAGGGCGACCTGCTGCGGGTGCTGCTGCAGCTCCTGGACCGGCGCGGCACCTTCGATTATCTCGTGGTGGAAACCTCGGGCCTGGCGGACCCCACGGTCATCGTGCAGACCTTGCTGCTGGACCAGCGCATCAGTCGGGATTTCGAGCTGCAAGCCGTGGTGACCGTAGTGGACAGCTTTCATATCGAGCAGCAGCTTGCCGTCCAGCACGAGGCACGGGACCAGATCGCCTGCGCCGACGCCATCCTGCTCAACAAGACCGACCTCATTACGCCGGAGGAAGCGGACGACCTGGCGGCCAAGCTCGGGGGAATGAACCCCACGGCCCGCTTGACCCCCACCCTGAACGCCGAAGTGGATATCGGCGAGCTACTGGAGATGCATGCCTTCGATCTCGAGGCCAAACGAGAGGCCTTGCGGGACGGCCATCACCACGAGCACCAACCTTCGGTCGAAACCGTCTCGTTCGTGCAGGCCGGAGACCTCAACAAGACCCGCCTGAGCCACTGGTTCCGCTCGGTGCTCGCGGAGAAGGGGCCCGACATCCTGCGCATGAAGGGCATCCTCAACATGTACGGCGACTCGCACCAGTTCGTGTTCCACGGGGTGCACAGTCTGTTTCAGGGAAAACTCGGCCGGGAGTGGGAGGACGGCGAGGAACGCGTCAACCGCCTTGTGTTCATCGGCCGGAACCTGGACGGGGAAGAGTTGCAAGGCGGCCTCAAGACCTGCCTTCGCTCGGAGGACGAAGCCGCAGCCGACGGTGGGCTCGACATCTACCGCGACGTCTCCTCCTTCACGCTTGACCAGATCGGCATCTGGGTTCGGCAGGCCCTGGAGTTCCCGTCCAAGACCCCCATCACCATCAAGGAGGTGCCCTGCGTCAAGCCGGACTGCCCGCCCATCGAGACCGCCATCATGGTCCTCCTGGACAATGAGCCTCCGCGCTTCTACAAGATCCAGAAGACCATCAACGAAATCAACTTCGACAGCGTCTACGACCTCATCGCAAACCCGATGCCCTGCTGCTAGGCGCTCGTACCGACCAACGGCGCGACGCGAGGGCGGCTTGCGAGTCCAGAAACTCCACGAACGAAAATAACAGCCGATCACACTGAATCAGCACATAAATCATCTCAATACTTCACGACTAACTCACACGGATGTGGTAAGAGGCTGTCCTGTCTCCGGGGCGCCTGACCCGTGGAGTGCCTGAACCGAACCAAGGAGGGCCCATGAAACACTTATTGATGGTGCTGCTTCTGGCGGGCTTCGTCCTGTGCGGAGCCGGCGTTGCGGCCGGCCTGGTCGAGTGGGAGTCCGATGAGAGTTCCGAGCGCCTGTCGCGTTCCGCCCACAAGGCGGACTTCTTCCGGCTAAGCAACCACTTCATCAGCCAGGACAACAAGATCTTCTGCGGGCCTGTCTCTTCGGCCATCGTCCTGAACGCGCTGAGGCTGGGCAAGAAGAAG
>JAJDTQ010000242.1 GCA_022827045.1 Candidatus Binatia bacterium | reverse complement strand
AGGGATACAAGTTTTCGAAGGGCGCCTTGGTCCACTACTCAGACAGACGCCCAGGACCCCGTAGGACCCGTGGACCACGCCAACATCGCACTCACGGGTTTCATGGCCGCCGGCAAGACCGCGGTGGGCCGGAGACTGGCGCAGCCCCTGGGCTGGTCGTTCGTGGACCTGGACGCGGTCATCGAGGCAGACGAGGGATGCGCGGTTCGGGAGATCTTCGTCAGCCGCGGCGAGGGTTACTTCCGGGAACGTGAGAAGGCGGCTCTCGGGAAGGTGCTGGAAGGGTCGGAGCAGGTCATCGCCCTGGGCGGGGGCGCCGTGGTGGACCCCGACAACCTGAAGCTGCTCAAGCAGCGCAGCCGGCTGGTCTGGCTCAAGGTCTCGCCGCAGACTGTTCTTGGCCGCGTGGGAGAAACCGACGACCGCCCGCTGTTGCGAGGCCCCGACAGGCTCAGGCGGATCGAGGAGATTTCGGCGCAACGCGAAGACATCTATGCCCAGGCCCACGTCGCGGTGGACACCGACGACCTTACCGTTGACCAGGTGGTAGAGCGTATCCGAGAGCAGCTATGCAGACCGTAACCGTCAATCTGGGACAGCGCTCTTACCCCATCGAACTGGGCGAGGAGCTCCTTTCCCGGGTGGGCGAACTCATGAAGGCCCAGGGCATCGGCGGCCGCGTGGGCATCGTATCGAACCCGCGGGTGGCCGACCTCTACGCGGAGGAGCTCCGGGAGTCCCTCCGGGACGCCGGCTACGAGACCGCGCTGGTGCTGATCCCGGAGGGCGAGGCGCACAAGAACACGGCGTCGCTGGGATTGATCTACGACGCCCTGGTGGAGCACCGCTTCGACCGTAGCGCCACCCTCATCGCCCTGGGCGGTGGGATCATCGGCGACATCACCGGGTTCGCTGCGGCCACGTTCCTGCGCGGCGTCGGCTACGTCCAGATCCCCACGACCCTGCTGGCGCAGGTGGACGCCAGCGTCGGCGGGAAGACCGCGGTCAACCACGACCAGGGCAAGAACCTCATCGGCGCCTTCCATCAACCCCGGCTGGTGGTCATCGACATGAAGACGCTGCGGACGTTGCCGGAACGTGAATTCGCCGCGGGAATGGCCGAGGTGATCAAGCACGCCGTCATCCAGGACGCCGGCTACTTCGGCTTCCTGGAGGAGGAGATGGACGCGCTGACGCGCATGGAGGCGGCCGCGGTCGAGGAAGCCGTCGCGGTTTCCTGCCGCATCAAGGCGGCGGTGGTGGAACAGGACGAGCGCGAGGAGGACCGCCGCGCCATCCTCAACTTCGGCCACACCATCGGCCATGCGCTGGAGGCCTTCACCGGCTACGAACGGTTTCTCCACGGCGAGGCCGTGGCCATCGGCATGATCCAGGCGGCCGCGCTGTCCGCGGGCCAGGGGCTGCTGAGCGCCGCCGAGCTGGAGCGCATCGAGACGCTGGTGCGCCGGGCCGGCCTGCCGTGGCGCATACCGGACGACATCGCCCTGGAGGACCTGGTGGCGGGCATGGCCCTGGACAAGAAATCCCATGCCGGCAAGATCAAGTTCGTGCTGTGCGAAGGAATCGGCAGCACCCGTTTTCGATGGTTCTCGGCCGCCGAGATCGTCCGCGAGCTGACGTCTGCTCGATCCTGAGAAGTTGCCTGGAGGCCGACACCGTCTCCGTCGGTCCCGAGCCCTTCGTCAAGGCTCAGGGCAGGCGTAGCGAAGCGGAGTTGAAGGACGACCATGCCTGACACCAAGATCCTGGTCCTTCACGGACCGAACCTGAACCTGCTTGGCTCCCGGGAGCCGGAGATCTACGGACGTGAAACCCTCGCGGATATCGACGCCCGCCTGGAGGCTCTCGCCGCGGAGTTGGGGGCCGCCGTGGAGACGCGCCAGTCCAATCACGAGGGCGAGCTGGTCACCTGGATCCAGCAGGCCGGCGCGGAAGGTTTCCACGCCGTCGTCATCAACGCCGGCGCCTACACCCACACGAGCATCGCGGTACGCGACGCCCTGGCCGCGAGCGGAGTCCCGGCTATCGAGGTGCACCTCTCCAACATCCACAAGCGCGAGGAATTCCGCAGAACCTCCCTGATCTCGGAGGTCGTCGTGGGGCAGATCGCGGGATTCGGTCCCCAGAGTTATCTCCTGGCGCTGCGGGCGGCGGCGGAGATCGGGGCCGCGGGAAAGTAGGCCGGTCGCATCCAGCCGGAGGCGCCGATCAGGCGTTGGCGCCGCAGCATCATGTCTTCTTTCCCCCTGTCCATCCTCGCCCTGGTCACCGTCACCCACGTCATCGGGGCCTCGGCGCAGTACGGCATCAACACCTTCGCGCCGTTCTACCAGGACGAGCTGGGCCTCACCCGGGCCCAGGTGGGGCTGTTCTTTACCGCGTTCTATATAGGCATGGCCGGGTTTTCGTTCACCGCCGGGTGGTTCAGCGACCGGCTGGGGGTGCGGCGGGCGTCCCTCATAGGCCACGTAGGCGCGGGCACGGCGGTCATCTTCGCTTCGTCGACCGGGTCCTTCGGCTGGGCTTTCGCCTGCTTTCTTCTGACCGGTCTGGGCTACAGCTTCCTCAACCCCGCTTCCACCAAAGGCGTGTTGATGTGGTTCCGGCGCCACCGCGCCACTGCCATGGGAATCAAGCAGACCGGCGTTCCCGGCGGCGGGGTGGTGACGGCCCTGGTGGGCGCGCCGCTGGCGGCTATGTTCGGATGGCGCGCGACACTGGCAGGCTTCGGAGTCGTCAACGTGCTGTTCGGCCTGCTCTTCTGGTTTCTCTGGCGCGAGCCCGCCGACGCCGACGGGACCGGCGGGGATCGCTCCGGGACCGCCGGACGCGGGACGCTGCGCATCAGGAACTTGCTGGCGTTGAGTTGCGGCACCGCCCTGTTGCTCATCGGCCAGATGTCGCTGCTCACCTATCTGCCGTTGTTCCTCAAGGAGAGACTGGCGTTCTCCGCCGTCCACGCCAGCCAATGGCTGTCCGTCACCCAGGGCGGAGCGGTCCTCGGCCGCATCGGCTGGGGCACGGTCAGCGACCGTCTCTACGGCGGCAGGCGCAAGGTCGTGCTGGTGCTCATCGGCGTGATCTCCGTGCTGCTGTGCACGGCGTTGAGCGCCCTCGACCAAGGGGTGTCGCCGTTTATCCTGGTTCCCCTGACCTTTCTTGGCGGGTTCACCATGATCGGCTATCAGGGCGTGTCCTATTCCCTGATCAGCGAGATCGCCGGTCAGTCCAGGGCCGGGATGGCCCTCGGCCTGATGATCTCCATCAACGCCCTCGGCACCGTCGTGGGCACGCCCGCGTTCGGTTACATCGTCGACGCCACCGGCTCCTACGCCGTCGCGTGGCAGGCACTGGCGGCCGTGCTGGCGCTAGGGACGGCCAACATCGCCATATTCGTATCGGAACCCCGCCCGAGCGCGCCCGCGCGCTAGGCCCTCACCCGGCCTTCGGCC